>JAPPQA010000142.1 GCA_028817255.1 Gammaproteobacteria bacterium
CTCGCATACCAACAGAACACCCCCAAAATACCCCCGACTAAACAACAGAACCGTTGACGGAAATCCCCGCCTTCGCGCGGAACTCAAGCGCGCACGATTTTCCCCGCAACCGGGGCAAACACGCCGCGGCTGTCCACGATCAGGGCCGATTCTTTTTCGATCAAGCCCCAGTCAAAGGCGTCGTGGTCGGTAACGACTGCGACGCAGTCGTATTGCGCGAGGGTGGCGGAGTTAACGGCGATGCTTTGCAGCCCCAGGTCGTGTTTGCGGGTAGGCGGCGTGCGCGGAACATGAGGATCGCTGTACTGTACCTCCGCGCCGGCTTGCCGCAACCGCGCAATGATTTCCAGCCCCGGGGATTCGCGGATGTCGTCAATATTTTTTTTGTAAGCGATGCCCAGCACCAGGATGCGGGCGCGGGCCAGAGGCTTGCCGGCCGCTTCCAGGGCAGCGGCGATTTTGGCGATGACATAGGCCGGCATGGCAGTGTTGATTTCACCCGCCAATCGGATGAAACGGGCGTCAAAGCCGTATTGGCGCGCCTTCCAGTAGAGATAAAACGGGTCTATGGGAATGCAGTGGCCGCCGAGCCCCGGACCGGGGTGGAACGCGGTGAAGCCGAATGGTTTGGTAGCGGCGGCGCGGACGATTTCAAAGATGTCCAGGTCCATTTTGTCGGCCAGCATCTTGAGTTCGTTGACCAGCGCGATATTGACGGCACGGTAGGTGTTTTCCAGCAGTTTGCTGAGCTCGGCGGCACGGGTGCCGGACACCGGCACCACCTGCTCCACGATGGCGCCGTACAGGGCGGTGCCGGCCTGCAGGCAACGCCCGGTGACGCCGCCGCAGATTTTCGGAATGACGGCGGTGTGGTAATCGGGGTTGGCGGGGTCTTCCCGCTCCGGCGAGAAGACGAGAAAAAAGTTTTCCCCGACGTTGAGGCCGTCGCGCACCAGGCGCGGCAGCAAATCTTCTTCGGTGGCGCCGGGGTAGGTGGTGCTCTCCAGCGAAACGATTTGTCCGGGCCGCAGATGCGGCGCGATGGTGTCGGCGGTGTCCAGCACATAGCGCATATCCGGTTCGTTGTTGCCCTTGAGCGGCGTCGGCAGGCAGAGGATGACGGCGTCGGCAGCGGCGACCTCCGCCATGTCGGTAGATGCGCGCAGGGTTTTCTGCCGCAACGCGCCCGCGATTCGCGCGGGCGCGATGTGCGAGATGTAGGATTGACCGCGGCGTACAGACTTTACTTTGGCCGCGTCAATGTCGAGGCCAATGGCGGGAAAGCCGACCTCGGCAAAGCGCAGGCATACCGGCAGGCCGACGTAGCCCAAACCGATGACGGCGACTACCGCATGCCGCCCGGCAATCTTCTCCAGCAATCGCTGCAGCGGCTCGGGATTCAACCTGGCCCCCCATGCGCGCCCTCATGCGCGCCCCCATGTGCGCCTTTTCTCGTCTCTCGATTCATGGCGTTTACGATATACTTTCAGTGTAGCGGGGCCATAGCTCAGTCGGGAGAGCGCCTGCTTTGCAAGCAGGAGGTCAGCGGTTCGATCCCGCTTGGCTCCATATCTTTGCCATCTTTGCCGCCCTGCCCCGGCGCTTGCGCCCCGGACGCGAGCCTGCCATAACCCCCGGCCGCCGGCTGAAACCCGCACCCATGACGCCGCGCCGGCCCAGCCATTGCGGACGGCTTCCCGGCCGCGCTCCGCCGCTCCCGCTCAGAAGAACAGGATACAGGTCCAGACCAGGGCCGCGGCGAACAAGCTCAGCAATACCGCGGCGGAACCCAGGTCTTTGGCGGCGGCGGCCAACTCGTGGCGGCCTGGATGCGCCAGGTCCACCACTGCCTCCACGGCCGTGTTCAACAATTCGACGATTAGCACCAACAGCCAGGAACAGGCCAGCAGCGCCTTTTCCGCCCCGGAATCGCCGAGCAGCAAGGCGAGGGGCAGGATCGGCACGGACAGCGCCAACTCCAGGCGGAAGGCGTGCTCCCGGCAGGCGCGCGTCAATCCCCGCAGGGAGTAGCGGAGGGCGGTACGCAAATTGCTCGGCGCACCCCGGGACAGCAGCTGGGATACTCCCCGGAAAAACCGGCGCATTGGGCGTTCGCCGTTTATTGGCCTGTGTCTCCCCGTACCTGCTCCCGGTATGCCGCGGCGCTCAACAAACCCTCGACCTCCGCGGCAGCCTGTGGCTGCAATCGGAAGAGCCAGCCCCTGCCGTATGGATCCTCGTTAACCAGGCCGGGGTTGTCTTGCAACTCGGGGTTTACCGCCAGCACCGTGCCCGCGACCGGGCAGTGCACATCTGACGCGGTTTTTACGGATTCGATCACGGCGCAACATTCGCCGCCGGCATAACTCCGGCCCACCTGCGGCAATTGCACATAAACCACGTCGCCCAGTTCCCGTTGCGCATGCTCGGTGATCCCGACACGGGCCTGCTGTTGCCGCCGGTCCAGCCAGGTATGAAAGGTGCTGTATGCCAGATCCGCTGCCGGGTCGTGCCGCGCCATCGCGCTCTCCTCTACTGTACGGTATGCCGCTGCGGGCGGCCTGTACACGGCCCGATTATATCCCATGGCCGCCGCCGTGGCCGCAGCGCGAACGCGCCGGCGCGCGGGAAGTCCGCACGGAAAATCCGTAATGCTTAAAATGCCTATCCCGCCGATTTTCGCGGAATGCTCGAATCCCCCCCAATCCGGGAAGACTCCGTTCCGCGTCCCTCCCCGTGCAGGGAACCCGAGTCGGCATCCGGTCGTTTCGGCCCGCCGGCGCCTCCGGCGTCCGGAGGCGATTCGCCCTCATGGGCGGGGAACATCACCAGATGATCGATCTCCAGGCGAATGCCGATGGACTCGCCGATGGCATGATCGTGATGGCTGGGGACCAGCGTACAGATCCGTTCCCCCTCCCGCGAAGTCAGAATGTACAGGAATTCCGCTCCCCGATAGAGTTTGTCCGCCACCTTGGCGGTCAGGGCGCTGTCGTCGTCGTGGATGATATCGTCAGGCCGGATCAGAACCTGCACCTGCCGCCCGGCAGGGAGCCCGTGCGGCTCGGCGCCCCCGATGCGCCCGAGGAAGGTATCTACCGCGGCGGGGGGTACCGCGCTCCCCGCGATCAGGCTGCCTTCCCCGACGAAGTTCGCGACATACACGTGATTCGGACGGTGGTAAACCTGAAAAGGCGTGTCCCACTGCAACAGGGCGCCTTTCCACAATACGCCCATCCGGTCCACCATGGGGAACGCATCCTGCCGGCTGTGGCTGACGATCAGCGCCGTGATCTCCTCCCGCTTCAGCCATTGCCTCAACTCCCGCGCCAGGCGCTCGCGCAACGGCACGTCCAGGCCGGCAAAAGGCTCGTCCAGCAAAAGGCCGCGGGGGCCCGGGGCCAGGGCGCGGGCCAGCGCCACCCGCCGCTGCTGGCCGCCGGACAACTCGTGGGGAAATTTGGCAAGCAGGCCCTCCAGCCCCAGCATCTCCGCCAACCGAGCCACCCGCTGCGCGCGTTGCCGTTGCGCCTGCCGCGACAGGCCGAAGGCGATGTTGGCGCCCGCGTCCAGATGCGGGAACAAGGCGCAATCCTGGAATACCATTCCCACGCCCCGGCTCTCGGCGGGCGCGGCTCTGCCGGGGGCGCTGACTCGCCGACCGTCAATCCAGACACTGCCCGCGGCGACCGGCTCGAATCCCGCGATCACGCGCAGCAAGGTGGTTTTGCCGACGCCGCTGGCGCCCAGCAGACAGCCGATTTCTCCCGCCTCCAGCCCCAGCGACAGGTCGCGCACAACCTCCTGCCCGCCGTAGCGGACGGCTACCGAATCAAGCCGCAGCCACGGGGTCATTGTGCCAGCGGGCGACGAAGCGCCCCAGGAGCAGGACCGGCACCGCGCCGACGGCGACGATGACCAGTGCGGGAAGGGCGGCCTCCGCCAATCGTTCCTCGTTCGCCAATTCGTAAGTGCGCACGGCGAGGGTATTGAAATCGAAGGGGCGCAACAGCAGGGTGGCCGGCAATTCCTTCAACACTTCGACAAAGACCAGGAGCAGCGAGATCGCCATGCTGTTACGCATGATCGGCGCATGGATCCGAAGCAGCACCTGCCGGGAAGACAATCCCATGCTGCGCCCGGCCTCTCCCAGAGAAGGGCGTATCCTGGCCAGACCGGACTCGACGGCACTCAGCGCCAGGGCCAGAAACCGCGCCAGGTAGGCAAAGACCAGGCCGGCCACGCTGCCGGTCAACAACAAGCCGGGCAGGTCGCCGCGAAGCCATGTCCAGCCGAAGCCCAGCAGCCGGTCCAACCAGAGGGACAGGATCAGGACGCCGATAGCGATCACCGTTCCGGGAATGGCGTAACCCAGGCGCGCGACCTCCAGCATGCGCCCGCGCCAGGCATCGGCCCGGCCGGCCCCCATGCCGTAGCGCAAGATCAGGGCCAGCGCCGAGGCCAGCAGCGCGGCCGCCGTCGCGAGCCACAGGCTGTTTGCCAAGCTGCCGAAAAAGCCCGGCGCCGTCTCCGCCGCCGCCTGTGCCGCCCAATCCAGCAATACCGCGCAAGGGACGAAGAAACCGAATAGCGCCGGCAGGGCGCAGGCGCAACAGGCGCCCCAGCCCCGGACCCCGCCCAGGCGCATGACGGGCGGCGGACGGTAGCCGCCTGCCGCATAGTGGTAACGGGCCCGGCGCCGTTGCCGCCGCTCGCAGAAAAGCGGCACGGCGACCAGCAACAGCAGCACCGCGGAGAGCTGGCAGGCCGCAAGACTGTCTCCCATGCCGTTCCAGGCGCGGAAGATGCCCGTGGTAAAGACGGGAAGCCCGAGGTACTGGACCGTGCCGTAGTCCGCCAGGGCCTCCATCATCGCCAAGGATACCCCGGCAACGAGCGCGGGCCGCGCCAGGGGCAACCCCACGCGCAAAAATGCGCTGGCGCCGCCGCAACGCAGGGTGCGCGCCGCCTCCAGGGCGCAGCCGGACTGCAACAGGAAAGCGGCCCGGCACAACAGATACACATACGGATACAAGACCAGCGAGAGCACGGCCACCGCCGCCGGCAACGGCCCCGCGCCGGGCAGGCGCAGGTCCCACCATGCTTGCAGCCAGGATTGAACCGGGCCCGCCACGCCCAGCAGGCCCGTGTATGCGTAGGTGGCAATGTAGGCCGGGAGCGCCAACGGCAACGGCAAGAGCGCGGCCCAGGCGCGGCTGCCGGGGAATCGGAACATAGATGTCAGCCAGGCGGGGAACACGCCCAGAATCGCGGTACCCAGGGCCACCCCCAGCGCCAGACCGAGGGAATTCCAGATATACCCGGCGAGCACGGTGTGCCAGAGATGGCGCCAGGTCCCGCCTCCCCCCGGCTGCAGCACCGAAGCGCAGATCACGAGCACCGGCAGAATGAGCAACAAAAGCAGCGGCAGCAGCAACCAGGACCACGGCCGGGGACGGGCAATGCGTGGAGATTCCGGGAGGCGTCCGGGGAGGCCCGAAACGGCGATTTGGCGGCTAAGCCCCGCAGGCTCCATGATCCATAAATGCCGCCGGATTACCTCCAGCCGGCCCGATCCATGAGCTTCACCGCCTCCTGCACGTGTTCCCCGAGCAACAGCAGGGAATCCACGTCCGGCGCGAACTCGCCCCATTCCCGCAGCGTGGGCGAGGGAGCGACATCGGAGACGACGGGATATTCGTAATTGACTTCCGTAAACCAGCGTTGCGCTTTCGCGCGGACCAGGAACTCCAGCAATTGCAGCGCCTCGGGGACATGCCGCGCATGGCGGACCACCCCCGCCCCGCTCAGGTTGACGTGCACCCCTCCCGGGGCGGGCCAGTGCACCCCCACCGCCTGGGCCGCGGCGGCGTCGCGCGCCTTGCCCGAGTGCCGCATCAGGCCCAGATAGTACGTGTTCGCCAGGGCGACATCGCAAAGTTCGGCGGAAACGGCCCGAATCTGGTCGCGGTCTCCTCCCTGGGGCGGCCGGGCGAAATTGGCTACCAGGCCCCTCGCCCAGCGCTCGGCCTCTGCCGCGCCGTAGCGCGCGATCAAGGCCGCGACCAGCGACTGGTTGTAGGTGTTCGCGGAGGAACGGACGCATAAGCGTCCCCGCCAGCGCCGATCCGCCAGGCCCAGATAACCCGGCAGTTCGGCCGCCGGCACCCGCTCGCGGCTATACACGATGGTGCGCGCCCGCAGGGTAATGCCGTACCACCGGCCCTGAGGATCGCGATAGGCCGGCGGGATTCGCTCCCGCAGCAGCGGAGAATCCACCGGTTGCAACAGGCCCCGCTGCGCGGCCTGGTAGAGGCGCCCCAGGTCCACCGTGAGGTACAGATCGGCGGGCGTATTCGCGCCCTCCAGTTCCAGGCGCTTCAGCAGCGCGTCCCCCTGCCCTGCCAGCAAACGAACCGCTATCCCGCTTTGCTCCGTGAAGCGATCCAGCAGGGGCCGGATTAGGATTTCCTTGCGCGCCGAGTACAGATTCACTTCCTGGGCCGCGCCTGGCCCAGAGCACAGCGCGCACCCGATCAACAGCAGGAGGCGCCCTATCCGCATATCGCCTCCCTGGCCCCCGGGGCGGCTACGGAACGGCACCGGGAAGCCACCGCCGTTACGGAAGAAGCGCTTCATCGAGCGCTTCATCCGTAAAAATATTTTGGGTTCCGGCAACAAAGCGCGACAAGGCGCCGGCCCACTGCCGCGCAATATTTACGGGTAGAGCGTTTGCAAGCGCATTGCCGCACATGCCGGAAAAGCTTATTACAAATGAGAATAATTTTCAATTACGCGCGCGGAGGGGGGCGAGCGCAAACAATTCTTTGATTTTACCGCCATATTTTCATATGATTGCCCGTGGGCGCCACCAACACCCGGAGTCCGGGAAAAGCGGGAGGTTCTTGCAATATGCGGAGAGTGGTTTACGAGGCTTACGGCCATGCGCACTCTGGCGGTCGTTAATCCGAAGGGCGGCTGCGGCAAGAGCACCCTGGCGGCCAACATCGCCGGGTACTTGGCTCTGCGCGGCAAGCGCACCGCCCTGGCCGACCTGGATCCCCAGAAATCCAGCACGGACTGGCTTGCCGCCCGGGCGTCCGGCAGGCCGACGATCTTCCAGGCCAAGCTGCTGGGGAAAAGGCTGTTTTATCCGTTACGGGCCGATTTTCTCGTCATAGATACGCCGGCCGGCATCCGCGGCAAAAAACTGGCGGACATGGTGTCCCGCTCCGATACCGTGGTCGTGCCGATCCTGCCTTCCCCAGTGGATATCCAGGCCGCGGGCCGCTTTCTGAAAGTCCTCTTGAGCAACCGGCGCTTCAGGCAGCACGGCGGCGCGCGGGTTTGCACGGTCATCAACCGCGCCCGGGAGAATTCGCTGAACACCATCCGGTTGGAACTCATGCTGGAAAAGCTCCGCCTGGCGAACGGCGCCCGCGTCCCGCTGGTCACCGTGTTGCGCGCCACTCAGAATTACCTGGATGCCGCCGAGCGGGGACTGACGATATTCGAGTGGGCCCCGGCGAAGTGCTGCTACGACCAGGAACAGTGGGCGCCGCTGCTCAAGTGGCTGGCGATTTGACCCCCGCGGGCGCCGCGCCCTCGTCGCCCTCTTCCTGAGACTCCCGCGCCTCCGGCTGTTGCGCCGGCAGCGCTTCGGCGGCCGCCTCCCGCATCCGCAGGCCGGGGGGCGGAAAGGGCAGCAGCGGCGGCCCTGCCGAGCCGCGCCGGCGGGAGAAAAACAACTCCATTCCTTTGCGGTAGTGTTCCGCGGCTTCGACACGGTCATGCTGGAGTTCCCGCAGTTTCGCCAGGGCGTAATGAACTTCCGGCGTGCTGGAGAGCTCGGCGCTACGCTCCAGATACCCTTCCGCCTTGCCCTGCATTTCCAGGCGCATGCTCAGCAATCCGGCGGCAAGCAGCAGCTGCGCGTCCCGGGGATGCCGCTGCAGCAAGCCTTGCAAAAGGCGCAATTGCCGTTCCGAGTGCGCGTCCGGGAGCGCGCCGTACAGCAGGGCCAACTCCGGGACATAGCGCTTTTTCAGCGCCTTGCGCAGCGCCGGTTCGCAATTCCCCGCCGTCGAGAAACGCAGACAGGCCCGGGCGTATTCTTTTAACAGGCCGGTATCGCGCCGCAACGCGGCCGGCAACCCCTGCCAGAGCGATTCCAGCGCCTGCGCGTCGCCGCCCTTTTCCCCCAGTGCCCGTATCAGGCCCCGGTAAGCCTGTAGCCGCAACTGGAACCGTTCCCGGGAAGACAGCGGCAGGTCGGCCGCCTGGGAGAGCACGCTCTGCCAATCTTCGCCCTTCAGATACAATTCCAGCAGCAGCTGGCCGATGCGCCGGTCCTTGGGGCTGACGCTTCGCAGCCGTTCCAGGCATTCGATCGCCGCGGCCGTCCGGCCGGCATCCGCATACAGGCGGGCGCGGACGATTGCCGCGGCGCGCCGTCCTTCCGTGCCGCCGGCCTCCGCCTGTCTCAGGAGACGCTCGCTCTCGGAATCTTTCCCCTGGCGCCTGGCGGCGACGGCCAAGCCCAGGCAATAAGGCAGCGGCCACTTGTCGCGTCCGGCGCCCCCGATGCGGGACCGATGCAGCCGCCGCTCCGCTTCCGGCCAGTCGCCCTCGAGCAAGGCGCGCAGGGCGCCCTGCAGGGAGACGCGCTCCCGCCTCCCCCGCATCGCCGCCACGCTGCGCCGGATGCGCTCCGGCGCGCTCCGCAGGGCATCCCAAAGGGAGAAACATTCCCGCAACGCAAAGAACAGGGCAACCAGGATCAGCACAAAAAGCGGCATGCCGATATCCACTACCCAGCCGGAAAAGAAGAAACTCACGCGCCCCGGAGACCACTGCACAACCAAGCCCAGCGCGATCGCGGCCAGCAGGATCAGCAGGCTCAGGACCGGCCACCTCACGGCAGCGAACTCCGCGGCAAAGACCGCTCAATCATGCGCAAACTCGCGCAGGTACGCCCGCAGGTTTTCCAGCGCGGAATCGGGGCCGGGCAGCTCGGGACGCAGGCGCGTCTCCCGCATAGCCCGCAGCGCCGCCAGCGTCTCTTGCACCGGGGGCTGCCGCGGATCGAATTGGGTCTGCAACAACTCTATGAGCGAGCGCCGGGAATTCTGAAAGTCCTCATCGTCGCGCCGCAGTACGGCCAGCCGCGCATGTTCCGCCTCCAGCTTGAGCATCTGGCGGGCATAGGAAGGCGCGCCGAAGGCCAGGGCGGCCGGTTCGTCGCCGACCTTTCGGATTGTCAGCAACCCTCTGAGGTCGTCCCAAGCCGTCGAGAGGAAAGACCGTTCTCCGGTCGCAGGCCTCTCCGGTTCCTCTGGCTCCGCTGGCTCCGGGGGCGCCGCTTCCAGGCGCAGCGGCAGTTGCTCCGCCCGCCTGCCCAACTCGGCGAGGTAGGCAGACAATTCCCGCGCATCCGCGCGCCCGGCCGCGCGAATGCGCGCCAGGTCGGCCTCCAGAGAATTCTGCACCTGCTCCAGCCCGGGGGCGCCCAGACCGCGCAGGCGGGTATCGGCGATCTCCAGCAACGCGATCGCGGCGGCCGCCTCCCCGGCGGCGAGCCGGTGGGAAGCCAGGACCAGCAAGTGTTCCGCTTCCATCAGCGCCCAGTACCGGTTGATCTCCTGGAAGGCCGGGGGCGGCGCCTGTTGCTCCCGCTCCCAGCGCCGCCATTCTTCCCGCAGCGCGGCCACTTCCCGCGCCAGCGCCTGGTATTGCCCGGCAAGCCGGGCCCGTTCGCCCTGCTTGGCGGCATCGGGCGCCGCGAACGGGCCGCCCAGAGAACCGGAGTAGAAAGCATAGCCCGCGCCAGCCAACAGGAACGCGACTGCCAGCAGGAAGAACCAGGGCCGGTAGCGCCGTCCGCGGCGCTTGCCGTCCGCACCGGGCCGCTCCGCTACCATCGCCCGCTCCATGCCGGAGCCCGCGTCGCCGCCGCCGGCCGGGTCTTCACGGCCCGTCCCGGCGCGTAGAGCGCTGCTGCAACATACAGTCCAGCAAACCCGCGTCGCTGGGCTCCGCGGCGACGACCGGCGCCTGCGTGAAACCGAGCTCTGCCGCCAAATCGGCCATCCTCCGGCCGAGCACCGCCAAGCGCACGGCGAGCAGCCGTTGCCGCCAGGCCTTTGTCATCATCTCGCACAGGTTACGCAACCCCTCACAGCTGTGGATCAGGATCCAATCCGGCGGGAATTCGCGGCATGTCTTTGCCGCAATTTCAGGATGCCGCTCCGGCATGACCCGCCGATATACTTGAGCATAACAGACATTCGCCCCGCGCCGCTCCAGCTCCGCCCGCAACAATTCCCGTCCGCCGACGCCGCGAACGATCAAAAAGGTCTCGCCCGCCACTCGTTGCCGCTGCAGCTCCGGCAGCGCCAGCAGGGCCTCGCTGTCGCCGGCGCCATGGACCGCCGCAGCCAAACCCCGCTCCCGCAACGCCGCCGCGCTGCCCGCCCCCGGGCAAAAAACCGGCAGGGTGCGCAGGTGAGCCAAAACGCCGGGGGGAAGCAGCCGCACGGCCCAGGAAACGGCGTTGCGGCTGACGAAAACCGCCCTCGTGAAACGGCGCGCATCTGCCGCCAACCGGTCCAGGGCGTCCCGGTCTTGCGGCGGCAGAATCTCTATGGTGGGAAAACTGAGCGCCCGCCCCCCAAGGGCCCGGATCCGCTTGCAGAGGGAACGCTCCTGGCCGCGCGGGCGGGTAACCCAGATGGTAAGCCCTTGCAGGGGGAGGGGGGAGTTCATATGGCGACGCCCAGTTCGCGCAGGATGGAATCCGCCCCCGCCAGCAACAATTGCCGCGCCAGCCGGCACCCTACCATCGCCGCCTCCCGCGCGGGACCGGCGCCGGCGGCGATCACCAGCTTGCCGCCGTCGGGTCGCCCCACCATGCCCCGGACGCGGAGCTGCCCCCGGCGCAACTCCGCATGGGCGGCGACGGGCAGCCGGCAGCTGCCTTGCAATTCGAGGCTCAACGCCCTTTCCGCCACCACCCGCAGGCGGCTGGGCTCGTGGTCCAGCGCCGCCAGCAGGCCGATGGCCCTGCCGTGGCTGCGGCGCGCCTGGATCCCGATCGCACCCTGCCCGATGGCGGGGATCAGGACTCCGGGCGCCAGATATTCCCGGATGCGCGCCTTCAGGCCCAGGCGCTCGAGCCCCGCCGCGGCCAGAACCAAGGCATCGCAGTTGCCTTGTTCCATCCGCGCGATCCGGGTGCCTACGTTCCCCCGCAGCTCCACCACTTGCAGGTCGGGCCGCAGGGCGAGCAACTGGCTGCGGCGGCGCAGGCTGGAGGTGCCCACCCTGGCCCTGGCGGGCAGCGCGGCCAAGTCGGGGAATGCGTCCGAGAGCAGCGCATCCCTGGGGTCGGCGCGTTCCAGCACGGCGCAGATGCTCAAGTCTTCCGGCATCTCCGCCGCCACGTCCTTCATGGAATGCGCCGCCACGTCCGCCCGGCCCTCGAGGAGGCTTTTCTCGAGTTCCTTGGTAAACAGGGATTTCCCTTCCGGGAGCGGCCCCGGCGCGGCCGCCAAGCGGTCGCCCTCCGTAGTCATCCCGACGATTTCCACCCGCAGGCGCGGGTGCGAACGGCGCAACGCAGCGCTGACGATTTCCGCCTGTCGCAGAGCCAACGGACTCTTCCGGCTGGCGATACGGAGACGTTCCATCGCAAGACCTCCAGCGCCGGAACCCGCTTGCCGCGGCAGATGCGGTTCCGGCCGTGGAAAAATCATACACTATCAACACGGTCGCGCGCTGGAGGCGGCCGCATCCGAAGGCGCCGGAAGCGCGGATTGCTCATGAAACTAGGCATCGTAATGAACCCGATCGAGCGCATCGTCCCGCGCAAGGACAGCAGCCTCGCCCTGCTGCTGGCCGCGCAGGACAGAGATTGGCCCCTGCACTACATCGAGCCGTCCGACCTGTACCTGGAAGACGGCGCCGCGGCGGCCCGCATGAGGCGGTTGCGCGTACAGGACGACGACGCCCGCTGGTTCCGGCTCGAGGACGAGGCACAGCGCCCGCTGGAGTGGCTGGATGTCGTCCTGATGCGCGTTGACCCGCCGCTGACCATGGATTACGTCCACCTGACGCAGATCCTCGGTTACGCGGAACGGGCGGGCGTGCTGGTAGTCAACTCCGCGCGGGGGTTGCGGGAGGTGCACGAAAAGATCTTTGCCGGGCGCTTCCGGCCCCACGCGCCCGCCACCCTGGTCAGCCGCGACCGCGGCCGGTTGCGGGAATTCCTGAGCAAACACGGGGAAATCGTCTTGAAGCCCCTGGACGAAATGGGGGGGCGGGGCATCTTCAAACTGGGCCAGGACGACCCCAACGCGACGGTCGCCATAGACGCCCTGACCGCCTACGGAGAGCGCTGCGCCATGGCGCAGGAGTACCTCCCCGCCATTGCCAGGAAGGGAGACCGGCGCATCCTCCTCATAGACGGCGAGCCCGTGCCTTACGTGCTGGCCCGGTTCCCGGCACGGGGCCAGATCCGGGCGAACCTCGCCGCCGGCGGCAATTACCGGGGCGCGGAATTGTCCGACGAGGAGCGGCGGCTCTGCGCCCGGCTGCAAGAGCCCCTGCGCGAGAACGGCATACTCTTCGCCGGCCTGGACGTTATCGGGGGAATGCTGACCGAGGTCAACGTCACCAGCCCCACTGGCATACGAGAGCTGGAAAAACTGTATTCCCCGGGGACGGCGGCGCGCCTGCTGGATTGCATCGAGCGCAAGCGAGACGGCGGATGAGGACGGCGGCGCCGGCAATACGGAGCGGGGCGCCCGGCGCGGCCGGCCCGCTGCTGCCGGCACTCTTGCTGGCCATCGCCTCCTGCGCCGGGGACGAGCGGGCGCCCTTGCGCGAGGCGCGGTTTTTCGCCTTCGGCACCGTCATCGAGCTGGTGCTCTGGGAACCCGACGAGGAGCGGGCGCGCCGGGCCGAGCGTTTCGTCGCCGCCGAGTTGACGCGCCTGCACGAAGCCTGGCACCCCTGGCGCCCCCCGGGCGAGTTGGCCGAGATCAATCGGCGGCTGAGCGCCGGGCAAAGCGCGACCGCCGGCCCGCGGATGCGCGGCCTGCTCCTGGCCGCCGCCGCCGGCTACGAACGGAGCGGCGGGCTGTTCAACCCGACTCTGGGCCGGCTCGTCGAGTTATGGAATTTCCACGACGAAGAACTGCCGGGCAGGCGGCCGCCGCCTGAGCGACTGTCGCAACTTCTGCAAGACCTCCCCGGCATGGAAGACCTGCAACTCGAGGGCGCGACACTGCGCAGCGGCAATCGGCACCTGTTGCTGGACTTCGGCGGGATCGCGAAGGGATATGCCCTGGACCGGATCGTCATCCGCCTGAAAGAAATGGGCGTGCAAAACGCCATCCTGAACGCGGGCGGGGACCTGCGCGCCATCGGCAGGCGCGGCGACCGCCACTGGCGCATCGGCATCCGGCACCCGCGCGGCAGGGGCATCATGGCCGCACTGGAAGTGCGGGACGGCGAGAGCGTGTTCACCTCCGGGGACTACGAGCGCTTCTTCTTCGGCAAGGAGGACGGCGAGGACGGGGCTGCGGGCCGGGGAGAAGAGCGCCGGTATCACCATATTCTCGACCCGCGCACCGGCTACCCGGCTCGGGGGACCGTCTCCGTGACCGTCGTGCATGCCAGCGCCGCCATGGCGGATGCCGCCGCCACCGCGCTGTTCGTGGCCGGCCCCGAGCGCTGGCGGCAAACGGCGCAGGCCATGGAGGTGGACCACGTGCTGCTGGTTGACGAGGAGGGCCGGGTCTTCCTGTCCGACGCCCTGGCCGGGCGGTTGCAACCCGAATTGGGGGAGCGGCTCCCGCTCTAGGGAGCGGTCCGGGGCGCGGTCTGGAGCATGTTCCGGGGCATGGTCAAGGCGGGAGACGCAGCTGCCATCCTGGCGCTGTGTCTCCTCAACGCCTCTTTGTACGTATTCTTTTACCGGGAGGGTGCGCCCGGAGATTACCTGGTGGTGGAAGTGGCGGGTCAGGAGCGGGAAAGACGGCGCCTGGAGCGGCAAGACGCCTTTGCCGTGCAAGGGGAAGCAGGGGCCAGCACGATAGAGATCGGCGACGGCAGGGCCAGGTTCCTCTCCTCGCCGTGCCTGAGAAAATATTGCATACGCCGGGGCTGGATTGACCGCGACCGCGATATCGCCGTGTGCGTGCCCAACCGGGTCTCCATTCGCATCGCGTCCGCGTCCGCGGAAGGAGAACAGGGATTTGACAGCATCAACTACTGAGAATGGCGGGCCGGGCGGGGCAGGCGCCGCGCCCGCGGCGGCGGGGCAAGGCGCCCCCCCGCCGGCAACGGCAGGAGGCGGCGCCGAGATCGAGATTGACCGGGAAGACCTGGTCATTGCCCGCCTGGCCGCCATTGCGATCGGCATCCATGTCATGGAAAGCGCCCTGCCCATGCCGCTGCCCGGCCTGAAACCCGGCTTTGCCAACATCGTGACCATCGTCGTGTTGCAACACTTCGGGTGGCGGGTCGCCTGCTGGGTCGCCCTGTTGCGCATATTCGCGGGCAGCATCGCCCTCGGCACGTTCCTGTCGCCCACCTTCATGCTGAGCCTGGCCGGCGCCCTGAGCAGCATGGCCGCGCTGCGGCTGGCGTCCTGGCCGCTCCCCGCCCGGGTCTTCGGGCCGCTGGGATACGCCGCACTGGCGTCCGCGGCTCACATGACGGGCCAGTTCCTGGTCGCCTACGCGCTGTTCGTTCCCGTGCCGGGGATGCTGCAGCTGCTGCCTTTCCTGCTGAGCTTCTCCCTGGTCACCGGGGTCGTTACCGGCATTATCTCCTGTAAACTATTGCGCGCTATGCCAGAAACCGCAAAATAATGTCGCGCGCCGACCGCCCCGCAGCCCGCGCCCCCCTCCCGCTTGCCGCCACCGACAAGCTCAGCGTCACCCTCTGCCTGGCGATCGTCATCCACTTCGTCTTGATCCTGGGGATCAGCTTCACCGCCAGGGACGAACGGCCGCAGCGCAAATACAACACGATGGAAATCGTGATGGTGCGCCAACAGCAGCCGCCGCCGGAGGAGACGCCCGAGGCCAACCTGCTGGCCCAGGCGAACCTGCTGGGAGGGGCGGACGGGCAGAGCGACCTGACCCCCGAAGGCGCGCCCCCGGCGCCGTTTCCCGCCGAGACGCCGGACCTTTCGTCGCCGCCGGCCATGGAGGCGCAAACGATCCCCGAGGCCAGCGCCGAACCGGAGAGCGAAGGGCAAGAGCCGGAGCCCGTAGAAACGCCGCCGGAAGACTTGCAGAAGGCGGAGGCCGAGGCCGAACGCACGGAGCCCCGGCCCGAGCCGGCGCCGCCGCGGGACGCGGCCGACCCGCGAGCCTCGGATGCGCTGGATACTCCGCCTCTGCCCAGCGCCGCCGAGCTCATTGCCAGCAGTTTCCAGATCGCCGCCTTGAGCGCCGAGATCAAGCGCAAGCTGGAACGCAAGGCGAAGCGCCCGCGCAGGAAGTTCATCTCCGCCACGACCCGGGAGTACAAGTACGCGGCGTACATGGACGCCTGGCGCACGAAAGTGGAGCGCATCGGCAACCTGAATTACCCCAGGGAGGCCCGCGACCTCCAGCTTTACGGGAACCTGATTCTGGATGTCGCCCTGCGCCCCGACGGCTCCGTCATTCGGATCGCCGTCAAACGCAGTTCGGGCAACCGCATCCTGGACGACGCCGCGGTGCGGATCGTGCGGATGGCGGCGCCTTTCGCCCCCTTCCCGCAGAACATCCGCGGCGAGACGGACATCCTGCACATCACGCGCACCTGGCAATTCCTGAACACGCAACGCTTCCGGTAGCG
>JAPPQA010000143.1 GCA_028817255.1 Gammaproteobacteria bacterium
TCGTCTTGCCGACTCCCCCTCAAGGGGGGAGTGATGCGTAAGAACCGCTTTTCTTGCCTTCGATTGCGGAGCGGCCCGCTGGCTCCGCGGTGCGGACGGGCGGGCGCAGCCGCCCGGGAGACTCGGTTGCCGGCGCCGGCGTTGCCGAAGCGGGCGGCATTCTCGAGCGGCTTCATTGCGCCAGTCTTTCGTTGCGCCTTGCGTTGCGCCCGGCGGCCAGCGAGGCGGCGCACAATGCCAGCGACAGGGCGACCATGGGCCAGTCTCCCCAGCGGGCATACGGCGTTATGCCGCGGAATTGCAGCGCCCGCGCGGTCAGGGTTTGCGGCTGGAATTGCGCGGCCTGCGCCAATAGCCGGCCTTTCTCGTCAATTACGGCGCTGATCCCGTCGTTTGTCGCCCGCACCAGATAACGGCCGACTTCCAGGGCGCGGGCGCGGGCGATTTGCAAATGCTGGTGCGGCGCCAGCGAATCCCCGAACCAGGCGTCGTTGCTGACGTTGACCAGCAGTTCCGCCTCCGGGAGCATGTCGAGGAGTTCGCTGCCGAATATGATCTCGTAGCATATCGCGACGCCCACCGGCCCGAAGGAGGGGTACAGCAGCGGCTTCTCTCCCGTCGCGCCCGAAAACGCCGGCACCGGGACGCCGAGCCGCCGCAGCGGCGGCGCCAGCAGCCTTTCCAGGGGCAGGTATTCTCCGAACGGCACCAGATGCCGCTTGTGGTAAACGCCGGTGCCGCGCCCCAGATACAGCAGGCTGTTGTACAGTTTCCCCGTTTCCGAATCGCGGACCGGGATCCCGAGGAGCAGTTCTGTGTTCGCGCTTTGGCCGCGTTGCCGCAATTCCGCCAGCAGGGGCCCTACCTGGTGTCGGAAAGCCGGGATCACGGTCTCCGGCCAGACGATCAGATCCGCTCCCCAGTGCGGTGCGGAGAGGCGGCGATACCGGGTGACGGTTTCCGTAAGGTAGGCGGCGTCCCACTTGAGCGGCTGTGGGATCGCCCCCTGGATCACGGCCACCGAAAGTTCGCCGCCGGGGCGGGGCGCGGTCCAGGAAACCTCGCGCAACGGCGGGCCGAGCGCCCATATCAGGCCGCCCAGGCAGAGCGCCGGGAGCGCCCCGCGGCCCCGGCGCAAGCACAGCCAGGCCAGCAGGCAGGCGCTGTGCGCCAACAGCCACCCGAGGCCGAAAATTCCCAGCAGGGGGGCCCATCCTCCCAGGGGCCCGTCCGTTTGGCTGTAGCCCAGGCTGAGCCAGGGGAAACCGGTGAGCAACAGAGAGCGCAGCCACTCGCTTAATGTCCACAGGGATGGGACCGCCAGCAGCAGCCAGATCGCGTCATGACCCGTACAGCCCGGACGGGCGGGCATCAGGCGCCGGCCGATCAGGCCGACCAGGGCGGGGTACAGGGCGAGGATCGCGGCCAGAATAAGGGAGAGCAGCCAAGCGACCGGCCCGGGCAGGTCGCCGTACATCCGGATGCTGATCCGCACCCAGCCTACGCCCGCGGCGAACATGCCGAACCCGAATAGCCAGCCGCGCCAGCAGGCGCGCATCGTAGTGCCGTGCCGCCACAGCAGCGCCAGCAGGGCCAGCAACGGCAACGGCAGCGGCCACAGATTCCAGGGCGCGAAAGCTGCCGGCATCAGGGCGCCCGCGCCCAGCGCGCCGGCATCCCCGAGCCGCTGCCCGCAACGGCCGGACAGCAGGGGCCGGAGCCGGCGGCGCAGTTGGGAAAACGGGCGGGGCATGGGGGGCAGGTAGGCGCCAGGGAGCCGGCAGGGCCGGGATGCGGTCGCGACGGAAGGGATTCCGGGGCGTTGCCGGCGGGCTCAGGTGGCGTCCTCTCGCGCCTTTTTCCGCCCCTGGAACCCGATCAGATGAATGCGCCTTTTGTCTGCCTGCAGGATGTCGAAGCGTTGCCCTTCCACGATGGCGCTCTCGTTCTTGCGGGGCATCCGGCCAAAGCCTTTCAGCACCAGCCCGCCGACGGTGTCGCATTCTTCCGCGTCCATTTCGGTGCCGAAGTAATCGTTGAAATCTTCGAGCGGGGTAATGGCCTTGATCGCGTAGCGGTCTCCATCCAAGCGGCGAATGTTTTCCTCTTCCTCCTCCCGGTCATGTTCGTCTTCGATATTGCCGACAATCTCCTCGATGATGTCCTCGATGGTCACGAGTCCGGCGATTCCTCCGTACTCGTCCACCACGATCGCTATATGGCTGTGAGCGCTGCGGAATTCGCGCAGCAGCACGTTCAGGGACTTGCTCTCGGGGACGAGCATCGCCGGCCGCACCAGCTCCCGGATGTCGAGTTTTTGCGGCTTGGACAGGACATACCCGAGCAGGTCCTTGGCGATCAAGATGCCCAGGATGGAATCGGCGTTCTCCTCGACTATGGGCAGGCGCGAATATCCCGACGAGACGAAAGTTTCCAGTAACTCGTCCTGGGGAGATTGCTCGCTGGCCATGACCATCCGGATGCGCGGCACCATGATGTCGCGCACCTGCAGGTCTATGATTTTGAGCGTGCCTTCGATCATGGGCATGGTTTCCGGGTCCAGCAGTTTGCGGGTCTCGGCCGCGCGCAACAGGTTCAGCAGGGAATGGCGGTCCTCCGGCACCGCGGCGAGGGCCTGGGCAATCCGGTCCAGCCAGGAGCGCGTCCCGTCGCTCTCCTTGCCGCTACGGTTTTTGGCTTTGGGTTTCCGTGGCATAGGGGTCGGGGAAGCCGAGTCCTTCGAGAATCTTCCGCTCCAGATTCTCCATGCGGCGCGCCTCCGCGTCTTCTTCGTGCGCGTAGCCCAGCAGGTGCAGGGTGCCGTGCACCACCATGTGCGCCCAGTGGGCAAGCAGCGGCTTGTCTTGTTCCCGCGCCTCGCGCCGCAACACGGGCGCGCAAATCACGATATCGCCCAGCGGCGGCATCGCCATGCCGGCCGGAGGAGAATAGGGGAAAGACAGCACGTTGGCGGGGCCCTTGCCGCCGCGCCATTTTCTGTTCAGCGCTCCCCCCTCTTCCTCGCCGACGATGCGCACCGCGAGTTCCCCTTTCTGTTTGCTGCCGGTCAGCGCCAGTCGCGCCCAGCGCTCGATCTGACTGTTTTCTGGTAGAACGGTCTCGTCCGTTGCCCGTTGGATCTCCACCCGGATAGCCAATGTCGCCATACTACGGGCCGGCGTCTTCCCCGGAGCGGGCATACGCATCCAGGATACGGGCGACCAGGGGGTGGCGGACGACATCCGCGGAGCTGAAGTAAGTGAAGCTGATACCGGCCTCGCCGCGCAACAGCTCGGCGGCATGGGACAGGCCGGAGCGTTTGCCCGCCGGCAGGTCAACCTGGGTAATGTCGCCGGTGATCACCATTTTCGAACCAAGGCCCATGCGGGTCAGGAACATCTTGATCTGACTTACGGTGGCGTTTTGCGCCTCGTCCAGGATAATGAACGATTCCTCCAGCGTGCGCCCGCGCATGAATGCCAGCGGCAGGATCTCGATGCGGCCCTGGCCGAGATACTGCGCTACCCGTTCGTGTCCCAGCAGGGCGTTCAAGGCATCGTAGAGGGGATGCAGGAAGGGAGTGACCTTCTCCGCCATATCTCCGGGCAGGAAGCCCAGCCGTTCGCCGGCCTCCACGGCGGGGCGCACCAGGAAGATGCGTTGCGCCCGCTCCTGCTCCAGGGCGGCGACGGCACAGGCCACGGCGAGATAGGTCTTTCCCGTGCCAGTCGGCCCGATGCCGAAATTGATTTCGCGCGTCCGTATGTTGCGCAGGTAGTGCCGCTGATTGTCCGTGCGTCCGCGTATCGTCTTTTTGCGGATGTGGACCCGTTCTTGCTGCCGGTCTTTCGCCGCCGCGTTGCCGTTTTCGTTGAGCGCTTCCTGCAGGCACAGGTGCACCCTTTCCGCCGACAGCAATTCTTCCCGGGTGGCGTCGTACAGGGCGCGGATGACTTTTCCCGTCATGGCCACGGATTGGCGGTTGCCGGTGACATGGAAGCCGTTGCCGCGATTGCAGATCTCCACCCCCATTCGCTGCTCTACCTGATGCAGGTGCCGGTTCAGGGGGCCGCATAGATTGGAAAGGCGCCGATGGTCCATCGGCTCCAGGGACAGGTCGGCGGCCGCGCGCGTCGCTTCGGAGAGGGTCTGCTGGCGGCTCAAGGCGAGAGACGGGGCAAAGGTTCGGGCGTCCGCGGGATGCGGGCGGGCGCGGCGCCGGTCACGGCTTCGCCGCGCAGAGAGTGGGGCAGCGCCTCCGTGATCCGAACGTCGGCAAAGGTTCCGACCAGTTCCGGGGAGGCAGAGAAATTGACGACCCGGTTGTTTTCCGTGCGCCCGCACAACGATTCCCGGGGGCCCCTGCGCGCCGGCCCCTCCACCAGGACGCGGCACGTGCCGCCCACCATGGAACGGGCGATCTCGAGGGCCTGCCGGTCAATCAATTCCTGCAGCGCGCGCAGCCGCCGCTTCTTGACCTCGGCGGGCACTTCGTTCGCAAGGGATGCGGCCGGGGTGCCCGGCCTCCGGCTGTACAGGAAACTGAAAGATTGATCGAATCCCACCTCCTCGACCAGCCGCAGGGTGGCCGCAAAGTCTTCCTCCGTCTCTCCCGGGAACCCCACGATGAAGTCGGAGGATATGCCGATCCCCGGCCGTGCCCGCCGCAGGCGGCGGATCCAGGACTTGTACTCCATGGCGGTGTAGCCGCGCTTCATCAGACTGAGGATTCGGTCCGAGCCGCTCTGCACCGGCAAGTGCAAGTGGCTCGCCAGTTGCGGGGTTCGCGTGTAGGCATCAATCAGCCGGTCGCTCATCTCTATGGGGTGCGAGGTAGTGTAGCGAATACGGCCGATTCCGTCGAGACTCGCCAGGTACTCGATCAGGCAGGCGAGGTCCGCCGTGCCGCCGCCGTGCATGCGCCCCCGGTAGGCGTTGACGTTCTGGCCGAGAAGGGTGACCTCGCGGGTTCCCTGCTCCGCCAAAGCGGCGATTTCGGCAAGGACGTCGTCCAGCGGTCTGCTGAACTCTTCCCCGCGGGTGTAGGGAACGACGCAAAAACTGCAATACTTGCTGCACCCTTCCATGATGGACACCCAGGCCGTGACCCCGCCGCGCGGGGGCGGCAGGCAATCGAATTTCTCGATCTCGGGGAACGAAATGTCAATGGCGGGCTTGCGCGTTTTCCGCACCCGGTCCAGCAGCCGGGGCAGGCGGTGCAGGGTTTGCGGGCCGAATACGATGTCCACGCATGCGGCCCTGCGCCGCAGCGCGGCCCCCTCCTGGCTGGCTACGCAGCCCCCCACGCCGATCAGCAATTCGGGGCGCTGCCGTTTCCATTCGCGCCACTGCCCGAGCAGGGAAAAAACCTTTTCCTGGGCCTTCTCGCGCACCGAGCAGGTATTGATCAGCAGCACGTCCGCCCGCGACGGGTCCGCGGTCAGGGTCAGGCCATGGGACTCGCGCAGCAGGTCCGCAATCCTGGCGGAGTCGTACTCGTTCATTTGGCAGCCAAAGGTTTTTATGAACAGATTTTGCATCGTTCCCGCGCCGATTCCTCCGCCATCGGTTCTACGGTACACTTTCCCGATGCCCTTTTCCAGGCACTTCCGCGACGACGTCCGGGGCCGTAGCCGCCGTTCGCGCCCGCGAGGCTGGCCGGGCGTGCTGGCGCTGGCCGCCATGCTGGCGGCGCTGCCGGCGGTGTGCCTGTCCCGGGCGGCGGAGCGGGAGATCTTGTTGGCCATTACCACCAGCATTGAGGACAGCGGCCTGGTGGGCGTATTGATCCCCGCCTTCGAGCGCCGGCATCGCGTCATGGCGCGGGTAATCGCTGTCGGTTCCGGACAAGCCTTGCGGCTGGGGCGCAACGGCGATGTGGACGCGCTGCTTCTGCACGCGCCCGAGGCGGAGGAACGCTTCGTCCGGGAGGGCTGGGGCGTGGGCCGCCGCCTGGTTATGCGCAACGACTTTATTCTCCTGGGGCCCGGCGGCGGCCTGCCGGCGGCGGACGACGGCATTTTTTCCATCCTGCGCGCCATCGCCGCGCATGGCGCGGCTTTCGTTTCCCGCGGCGACAACTCCGGGACGCACCAGAAGGAATTGGCGCTATGGCGCCAGGCCGGCGTCGCGCCCCGGGGAGACTGGTATCTTTCGGTGGGGCAGGGCATGGCGGCGTCCTTGTTGCTGGCCGTGGAACGGCAGGCATACGTCTTGAGCGACCGGGGCACTTACCTTGCCCTCGGCGACCGGGTTCGGCTGCAGATCCGCGCGGAAGGCGACCCGGCGCTGCACAACCCCTACCATGTCATCGCCGTCAATCCGGAGCGGCATCCTCATGTGCGCTACGATGCCGCCCGTCTCCTGATCGGGTTCCTGGTCGGTTCGGAAGGCCAGGCGCTGATCGGCAATTTCCGGTTGCATGGACAGTTGCCGTTCTATCCGGCGGCTGACCGCCGGGCACATTGACCCTGTTGCCCGCATTCGTTTTTTGCCCCGGTCGCGGGGCCGTTGGTACGGGAGCGTGAGTTTTCTTCTGGAGTCTTTGCGGGAAGCGGCGCTGCTGCTGATCTCCCTGGATGCCGATGTCTGCCGGGTGGCCGCCACCTCGCTGGTCATTTCTCTGGCGGCCGTCCTGATGGCCTCTCTGGTCGGCATACCCCTTGGGATCCTGGTCGCCGTCGCGCGGTTTCCGGGGCGCAGTCTGCTGCTGGGCCTGCTCAATGCCCTGATGGCCATGCCTACGGTGGTGGTCGGGATGCTGCTGTACGGCATGCTGAGTCACCGGGGCCCGCTGGGGGAGTGGCACCTGCTGTACACTCGGGGCGCCATCGCCATCGGCCAGTTCCTCCTGATCTTCCCGTTGATATGGAACCTGAGCATCGCCGCGGTCCGGAACGCGGACTGGAGGATTGACTACACCAGCCGCATCCTGGGCGCCTCGCCGCTGCAGCGCGGCCTGGTGCTGATGGATGAGATGCGCTATGCGCTGCTGGCCGCCGCCATCGTAGGTTTCGGGCGGGCGATCAGCGAAGTGGGCATCGCCATGATCGTGGGCGGGAACATCCATGGATTTACTCGTACGATGACCACCGCGATCGCGCTGGAGACCGCGCGCGGAGATTTCGAATTCGCCCTGGCGCTGGGTATTTTGCTGCTGCTCATCGCGTTTGTGGTTACCTTCGGGCCGCAACAACTGCAACAGAAGTCCTGATGCCTCCTCCCACCTACCTGTTGCGAGGGCTTGCCTGCGGATATGCGGCCGATAACCCGGTACTGAAGGGCATAGACCTGGAAGTGGGGCAGGGGAGTATCGTGGCCTTTGTGGGGCCCAACGGGGCGGGCAAGAGCACTTTGCTGAAGACGCTGGCGCTGGAGTTGCCGCCGATCCATGGAGAGATCCGCTGCCTCGGGCAGTCGGCGCTCGGCGCCCTGCGCCGCTCGGTAGGCTTTCTGCCCCAGGCGCCCTTCCTGTTCCGGGGCACCGCGCTGGATAACGTGGCGGTCGGCCTGCGCTTTCGCGGCATGGGTCGCTCCTTGCGCCGGTCGCTGGCGCGGCAGTGCCTGGAGGGCCTGGAGCTGGGCGCGCTGGCGGAGAAAGATGCCCGCGAGCTGTCGGGAGGTCAGGCGCAACAGGTGGCCGTCGCCCGGTTGCTGGTTCTGCAGCCCAGGGCATTGCTGCTCGACGAGCTCTTCGCCCCCTTGGACCGGGAAGCCGTATCCATGCTGGAAGATCTGATACGCAAAATACGCCTGCACGACGGGCAAACCATCGTCTTTACCACCCACGACCTGAACCGCGCCCTGGTACTGGCGGACCAGGTATGGGAGATCCGCGACGGGCGCTTGTCAGCCCCGTTTCCGTTCCTCATCGGCCGCTCGGGCGCGGGCGCCGCCTCCGTTTAGCGGCCCGGCATGGCGGCGCGAGTTTATGGCTGTCTGCCGCGCCCCCGCTCCGCCCTGAAGGAGCGCGAAGCGCGCGCTTGTTATGCGGGATTCCGGCTTTCGCCGGAATGACGAGGTAAAGGGCGGGAATGGCGAGGTGGGGGCATGGGAATGGC
>JAPPQA010000144.1 GCA_028817255.1 Gammaproteobacteria bacterium
CGGGAATGGCGAGGGGGGGCATGGAAACGGCGGAGTAGGCTTTATTCGCTGGATGCCCGTAGGGTTTTTACACAGTCTGTTTCGCCGGAATGGCGGAGTGGGCCATGTGCGCGGACTCTTGACGCCTCGCCCGCCGCAAATACCCAGATGCTGGATGCCCGCCCCTGTTCAAGCCAGGGGCAAGCTCCGTGCGGGAATGGCGAGGCGGGGGTTCGGGGTAACACGGCGGCATCCCGAAAGGCCAGGAGGAATCCGGCCTACGGTTTCAGGCGCAATTCCTTGAGTTTTCGCGACAGGGTGTTGCGCCCGCAACCGAGCAGACGCGCCGCCTGCAAGCGGTTGCCGCCGGAGCGCCGCAGCGCCGCCTCGAACAGCACCCGCTCCACGCGCGGCAGGGCCTGCGCCAGCAGCCGGGCGCCGCTGGCCGCCAGGCTTTGTTCCGCCCAGGCACGCAGCCCCCGCTCCCAGTCTTCCCCTGCGTCCGGCGGCGGCGCCCCCGGGCGCAGTTCCGGGGGCAGGTCGTCCACATGCACCTCGCGGGTGGGGACCATTACGGTCGCCCAGCGACAGAAGTTCTCCACCTGCCTGACGTTGCCCGGCCACTCCAGGCGCTGCAAATGCTCCAGGGTGTCGGCCTCCAGCACGCGCGGCTCGACGCCCTGTTTGCTCGCGGCATCGCGCAAAAAGCGACTCGCCAGCCCCGCGATATCCTCCGGCCGCTCCCGCAAGGGCGGGATATGGATGCGGGCGACATTCAATCGGTGCAGCAGATCTTCACGGAACTTCCCGGCCCGCACACGCTCCTCCAGATCGCGGTGGGTAGCCGCGATCAGCCGCACGTCCGTATGTACCGTCGCCATCCCGCCGATCCGGTAGAATTCCCCGTCCGCCAGCACGCGCAACAGGGGCGCCTGCAATTCCGGCGGCATGTCGCCGATCTCGTCCAGGAACAGGGTGCCGCCGTCCGCTTGCTCGAAACGACCGCGGCGCAACTGGAGAGCGCCGGTAAAGGCGCCTTTTTCATGACCGAATAACTCCGCTTCCAGCAACTCGCGCGGAATGGCCGCCGTGTTGATCGCGACGAAAGAACCGGCGGCCCCGCGGCTGTGCCTATGCAGGGCGCGCGCCACCAGCTCCTTCCCCGTGCCGGACTCGCCAGTAATGAGGATGCCGAGATCGGAGCCGGCCAGCCTGCCGATGGCATGGAAGACCCGGCGCATCGCGGGAGAGTCTCCCAGCAGCCCGTCGGCAGCCGGGACGGACGGGACCGACGCCGGTCCCCGTGCCCCGGAATGCGAATGACGCAGGGTGCGCAACACCAGCCGCATCATCTTGTCCAGATCGAAAGGCTTGGCCAGAAATTCCAGCGCCCCCTGCCGAAAAGCGGATACCGTCCGTTCCAGATCGGAATAGGCGGTGATCAGGATCACCGGGATGTCGGGGGCGCGCCGCTTGAGTTCTTCCAGCATGGCCAGGCCGTCCATATCCGGCATGCGCACGTCGCAGATGACCAGGGAGGGCCGCTCCCGGTGCAGACGCTCCAGAGCCGAGCTGGCGTCGGCAAAACTGAGCACCCGGATCTGTTCTTCCTGCAGGGCCCGCTCCAGGACCCGGCGCACGGAACGGTCGTCGTCAATTACCCAGACCGCGGCCCAGACCGCGGACTCCTTCATGGCTCGCGCCTCGGCGGCAACAGCAGGGAAAAAATCGTCTCCTCTCCCAGCCGCTCGTATTGCAGCACCCCGCCATGCGCCTGCACCAGGGCCTGCGCGATCGGCAATCCCAGGCCCGTGCCGCCGGGGCGGCCGCTGACCATCGGATAGAAGGCGGTGTGGTTCAGGCCCGGGGGCAGGCCGGGACCGGTATCAATCACGTCCACGCGGATCCCGAGGCGGTGCATGCGGCCGCCGATCGTGCAGCGACGTTGCGCCAGGCTGCACAACCGGACTTCGCCCTGCCCGCCCACGGCCTGCAGGGCGTTGCGGCCTACGTTCAACAGGACCTGCACCAGTTGCTCGCGGTCGGCGCTGATCTCGGGCAGGCTGGGGTCGTAGTCGCGGTGCAGTTCGACCCCTGGCGGGCGCTCTGCCTGCATGAGGCCGTACACGTGCTCCAGCACCTCGTGGATGTTGATCCGCTGCCGCAACGGCGGGCGGGCGCCGGCGGACATTCGGTCCACCAGGCGGTTGAGCCGATCCGTTTCCCTGACAATGATGTCCAGGTATTCTCGGCAACGCCCCGAGACCTCGTCCCGTTGCAGGAGCTGTGCCGCACCCCGGATCCCGGCCAAAGGGTTCTTGACCTCGTGCGCCACCTGCCGCACCGCCTCGTTGGAGGCGGCGTGAACCGAGCGCATGGCCTCGTCCCGGGCCGCCCGGCGCCGCGCGGCGGCATTGACCAGCTCGGCCAGCAGACCTTTGCCGCCCTGCTCAAACACGGGCGTGACGACGCAATCCAGGATGAGCGGAGCGTCATTCGGGCGCTGCAACTCGACGCCCAGCTCTACGTAAGGGGAATCGGCCTCCAGGGCGCGGAAAAAAATGGCGAACAGGCGATCGGCTCCGGGCAGGAGCCGACTCGCCGGCTGCCCCTGTGCCCGCTCCGGGCTTAGAGAGAGCAATACCTGCCCGGCTGCGTTGATGGAGCGCAGGCGCAGGCCGTCGTCAAACAGCAACACCGCGGTACTGAGGGCATCCAGAAAATGGCCGTTCCAATGGCCGTTCCAGGCGGGAGGCGGTTTCATCATTCGAGACGCGCGCAATTGCCGGCGGCCGCCCCCCCGGGGCGCCGGCGGGGTTCCGTGGCGTTGCCGGCTACCCCGCTACCGGCGGCCGCCGCGAAGCGACCGGCCCCGGGTGCGCACAACCTCACGGACCGCCTCTACCTCGACCGGCGTAACATTGCTTGGAGGCGGCAACGCCCTCTTCGCCTCCCTCTCCTTGATCAGCCTCCGGGTCAGCGCGGTGGTGCGCAACAGGTGAAAAGTGACGGACTCGGAACGGATCCGCTCGCTGCCGTCGGCGCCGACAATCGCGGCGACCAGAGAATGGGTTCCGGGCCCGATGCCGCTGAGCTGAGTGCCGCCCCCGCCCCGAAAGACCTCCTTTCCGTCCAGGTACAAGACCAGCTGATCGCCGGACGCCAGGGCCGGCTCCGAGACCGTGGAGACGCTGACCTTGCCCTCGTTGGTGCGCAATGCCTGGTCGGCGGCGGGGGAAACGATAACCAGGGAAACATAAGCGACATCCTGCGGTTTTTCTTCGCCGACGGTCGCTGGCGGAACGCCGGGCTTGGGAGGGGCGACGAAGGGAACGGCCGGCGCCTTCTCGATCTCGATCTCTTCGGCATCGCTGGATGGCGTATCGGAAAATATGGGGACCCCGTCCTTGTCCACCGAGCGGTAAACGGTTTCCGCGCCGGCGCCAAGATGCACGCCCAACAAGAGGAGGAAAGCCATTCGCGCCACGCTACGCATGGCGGCGATTATACCACCGTTTCGGGGAAACTGTCGCGCCAGGGCCAGCGCCGCCAAACCGTTACGCAATCGAGGGGAAAAGATTCCCATCACTCCACCCTTGAGGGGGAGCCTAGGCGGCCCTTGCGGTTCTCCTGGGCGGTGGGGTGTAGCAGGCGCTTTAGCTGCTCCCCCCACCGGCGCGACATCGGGCTTGCGCCCTCGTCTTGCCGACTCCCCCTCAAGGGGGGAGTGGTGCGTA
>JAPPQA010000145.1 GCA_028817255.1 Gammaproteobacteria bacterium
AAACCGGATGCGCCCGGGCGGGACGTCGCGCAATCGAGATGGGAAACGGCCCGCCCCCGTTATTGCTGCGCCTTGTGCTAAGATTCCGCTGCAATGCCCGCCGGCAGTTGACGGAGACTGGTTGAAGCGTCAATGTTGATCATTCCCGCCATTGACCTGAAAAACGGCCGATGCGTACGGTTGTGCCAGGGCAAAATGGACCGGGAAACCATTTATTCGGACGACCCGATCGCCACCGCGGGCCGCTGGGTCGAAGCGGGCACCCGGCGCCTTCATATCGTGGATCTGGACGGAGCCTCCTACGGCAAGCCGGAAAATATGGACATCATCCACGAGATTTCCCACGCCTTTCCTCAGATCCCGATCCAGGTCGGCGGCGGCATCCGCGACCAGGAGACGATCCAGAACTACCTGGATGCGGGGGTCAGCTACGCCATCCTGGGCACCCGCGCGGTCAGCACCCCGCAATTCGTCGCCGACGCCTGCCTGGAATTCCCGGGGCAGATCATGATCTCCCTGGACTCCCGGAACGGAAAGCTCGCCACCGATGGCTGGGGACAGTTGTCCGAGCGCAACACCAAGGATGTGGCCAGCCTCCTCGAAGAGGCGGGAGAGGGAGGCTTGGCGGCCATCATATTCACCGACATCAAGCGGGACGGCATGCTGAACAGCGCCAATATCGAGGGGACCCTGGGCATCTGCGAAAAGACTTCGGTCCCGGTTATCGCCGCCGGGGGCATCGCCGACCTGGACGACATCTCGGCGCTGTGCGCGCTCGCCAAGAAAGGGCTTGCGGGGGCCATCACGGGGCGGGCGATCTACGAGGGGAAGCTGGATCTGGCGGCGGCGCAGCGCCTCGCCGACAAACTTTGCCGCCAAAGCCCCCAAAGCGGTGAACCCGGCGGCGCAGAATGAACGGTTTGGCCAAGCGCGTCATCCCCTGTCTCGATGTCGCCGGCGGGCGCGTGGTCAAGGGAATCCGGTTTCTGGACCTGTGCGATGCGGGAGACCCGGTGGAAAACGCCGACTGCTACGACCGGCAGGGAGCGGACGAACTGATGTTCCTGGACATCAACGCCAGTCATGAGGAACGCGACACCACCGCCCGCCTCGTGGAACGGGTCGCTTCCCGGATTTTCATCCCTCTGACCGTGGGGGGGGGCATCCGCAACCAGGACGACGTGCGGCGGCTGCTGAATGCCGGCGCCGACAAGATCAGCGTCAATACCTCCGCCGTGCAGGAACCGGAATTGGTGCGCAAACTGGCGCAGTATTTTGGCTCCCAGTGCATCGTCGTTGCCATAGACGCGCGGCAGGCGCGCGGCAACGGCGCGGCGCCGCGGTGGGAAGTCTATACGCACGGCGGCAGACGGGGCACGGGCATGGACGCGGTGGAATGGGCGCAACGGGCGGCCGAACTCGGAGCGGGGGAAATCCTCCTGACCAGCATGGACCGGGACGGGACCGGCAAGGGCTTCGATTTGGCGCTCACCCGGGCAGTCAGCGATTCCGTGCCGATCCCGGTCATCGCCTCGGGCGGGGCGGGCACATCGGAGCACTTGGCCGACGGCATCTCCGAAGGCCGCGCCGATGCCGTGCTGGCGGCCAGTATCTTCCACTTCGGCCGCCACACCATCGCCGAGGTCAAGGGCTTGCTGGCCCAGCGCGGCATTGCGGTGAGGCTGTAGCCTTGCCGGTAGCGCCCCCTTCTCCCGCCGCCGAAGCGGCAAACGATCCGCGCCTGCCCGCCGACGACTCCTGGCTGGAGGAGATCCGCTGGGACGACAATGGCCTGGCGCCCGCGCTCGCGCAGGAACACGGGACCGGCACGGTATTGACCCTGGCCTGGATGAACCGCGAGTCTTTGCGAATCACCGTGCGGGAAGGATATGCCACCTACTGGTCGCGCTCCCGCAAGCGACTCTGGCGCAAAGGCGAAACTTCGGGGAACCACCAGGAAGTCAAGGCGGTCTTTCTGGACTGCGATGCGGACGTGTTGCTGCTGCAAGTGATCCAGCACCATGGCGGCGCCTGCCACACGGGCCGCCACACCTGTTTCTACCGGCGACTGGAGAGCGGCGGCTGGAAGGAGACAACGCCGCGGCCGGGAGGCGACTGGCACTCGGCCTTCACGCTGGCGGCGCTGGAGCGGATCCTGCAGGCGCGGCGGGGGGCGGACCCGGCCTCCTCTTACACGGCAGCGCTTTACCGCGCCGGGCCGGACGCCATCCTCAAAAAAGTGGGCGAGGAGGCCGCCGAGGTGCTGCTCGCGGCCAAGAACGAGAGCCGGCGCGAGCTCCTGCACGAAACCGCCGATCTCTGCTACCACCTCATGGTCATGCTGGCCGGGCGCGATATTGCCTTCCGGGAAGTCCTGGAAGAATTGGAGCGCCGCAGCGCCGCCCCCGGCGGCGCGAAAAAAGCGGGCGCCGCGGCGCAGGAGGAATGACGCCGGCGCCGGGCTGCCGCCGCGGCGGCAGCGGCCATGCATTGCCGCCCCACGCGCCCGGGGAAGCGAGAAGAACCGGGATCCGCTATAATTGAAAGCGAACGAACCCGATGCACCCGATGCGATTTACACGCTATGAGTTTTAGTATGCCTGAACTGCTGATCGTGCTGATCATCGTCGCCCTGCTTTTCGGGACCCGGAAGTTGCGTTCCGTAGGAGGCGACCTGGGTTCCGCGGTGCGGGGATTCCGCAAGGCGATGAGCGGCGAGGACGCGGCAGCCGGCGGCCAGAGCAAGGAAGGGCAGGCCGCGGCGGAAGCCGCGGAGGCCCCGCAGGCGCCGACAGGCGGCACCGACCCCGGGAAGGCCGGCTAGGCCGGGCCGCGACTCTCGCCGCCAAGCCGGCGGACTGGGGCATCTCCCTGCCGCCTGCCGGGCGCGCCTCTTTGCGCGGCACGGATGACGAAGCCCGCGGCAAGCCGCTGCTCCTGAAGACACCGACGACCGAAGACCAAGACTGAAATGGCGGCCCAGGGGCAGGAAGAGTCTTCCAGGAAGGAGTTGTCCTTCCTCGCCCACCTGGCCGAGTTGCGCCAACGGCTGCTGCGTTGCGTGCTGTGCGTGCTGTTGCTGTTCCTGCCGCTTTCCCTGCTGTCGCGGGATCTCTATACGCTGTTCGCGCTGCCCCTGATGGAACGATTGGGAAACGAGGCGAATATGATCGCCACCAGCGTGGCTTCTCCCTTCATCACCCCCCTCAAGCTGGCCTTGTTCCTGGCCTTGTTTCTGGCCATACCCTACCTGTTCTACCAGCTGTGGGCCTTCGTCGCCCCGGGGCTGTACCGGCGGGAAAAGCGCCTGGTCCTGCCGCTGCTGATCAGCAGCTCGCTGCTCTTTTACCTGGGCAGCGCCTTCACGTATTTTCTGGTTCTGCCGGTGCTGTTCAACTTCCTGCTGGCCATGACGCCGGAGGGAATCGTCGTCATGACCGACATGAACCTGTATCTGGGATTCTGCCTGAAGATGTTTTTCGCATTCGGCATCGCCTTCGAGACGCCCCTGGCCGTGCTGCTGTGCGTGCGGACGGGGATTTGCTCCGCCGATACGCTGGCGGAGAAGCGGGCCCTGATTATCGTGAGCGCCTTCGTTGTCGGCATGCTGCTGACGCCCCCGGACATTGTCTCGCAGTTCATGCTCGCCCTGCCGGTATGGTTGCTCTTCGAGGGCGGCCTGCTGCTGGCCAGGAAATTCCCCGCGCCGGACCCGGACCCGGACCCGGAAGACGCCGAGCCGCGGATCCACACCGCCGATTAAGCTGAATTTAACCCCAA
>JAPPQA010000146.1 GCA_028817255.1 Gammaproteobacteria bacterium
TTCCATCGAAAATATGGCTGCATTTATATTGTTTCCGGTGACAGCGACCTTGTTCCGGCGGTTGAAATGGCGAAAGAATTAAATGCCTGCCCCAGAATAATTATAGCCAACCCGCCCAGGCGAAAGAGCGATGAGTTATGCAGGGTTGCTGATGCGTGGTTCAGTATCAGCGAAAAGAAATTCCGGCTTTCCCAACTGCCGGAAATGGTCAGAAGCAAAAAAGGCGCGAAACTAACCCGCCCTGCTGAATGGAGGTAATCAAACCGGCCGGCCGGGAGTAAAGGACTATTTCCCAGATTCATCGCGCGTTTCTCTATGGTGATTGGAGCAGAGTATGACGTGGTGACAGTGCTCCTGATGGGGACAAGAAGCGTTGGACCGACAACCCCGCCCGCATATTTGATTGAGTCTCAGGCGAGCGAGTCCCAGGCGTCTGCGCGCAGCAGGGCGGTCCAGTGCCGGACCGGCTTGGCGGAGGCGCTTTGCAGGTGCAGCTGGCAGCCGATGTTGGCGGTGGCGATCACGTCGGCGGGGTGTCGCGCCAGCTCGCGCAGCTTGTCGTGCAGGAGCCGCTCGGCGATGCGCGGCTGCGCCAGAGAATAGAAGCCGGCCGAGCCGCAGCACGGGCCCTCTACCAGGGGCGCGTCCAGACCGGCGGCGGTCAAGGTGGCCCGCAGTCGCGCGATGGCGGCAGACTGGCCGTGCTGCAGGGTGCAGGGTATGTGCACGGCGGCGCGGGTGTTGCAGGCGCGCAGCGCGCCGGGGGGGGCGGCGGCCAGCACTTCGGCGATGTCCCGGTACGCCTCCGAGACGCGCCGCGCCTTGGCGGCGTAAGCCGGGTCGTCGCGCAACAGGTAGCCGTACTCCTTGATCATGCTGCCGCAGCCGCTGGCCGTGCCTACCACCGCCTCGGCGCCTTGCTCCAGCTGCGGCCACAGCCGGTCTATATTGCGCCGCATCGTCGCCCGCGCCGCCGCCTTGTCCTCCAGGTGGTACGCCAGCGCGCCGCAACAGGCGTCTTCGATCTCCAGCAACGAGATCTCCATGCGCTCCAGCAGACGACGGCAGTGCCGGTTGATGTCGGGGGCCGTCACGGATTGTACGCAACCCTCCAGGATCAGCATCCGGCGCACATGGCGGACGGGCGGCGCTTTCTCCTTCCTCCCGGCGCCGCCCTCGTCGCTTTGCGGCCGCGGCGGCCGCGGCGGGAGCCGGCGGCGCAGTCTCGCGGGCAGGGCAAAGCGCAGCAGGCGCGCCAGCGCCAGCGCCGCCGCCAGCCGCCGCTTGTGCGGCAGCACGGCCAGGCCCAGGCGCCGCTTCAGCCGTTCCGGGAGGGCGCGCCCGTAGCGCGCCGCGATGCGCGGTCGCGCCAGATCGAGCAGGCGCGAGTACTCTACGCCCGAAGGGCAGGCCGTTTCGCAGGCGCGGCAATTCAGGCAGCGGTCCAGGCGCAGCAGGTTGGCGGCGCCGCTCGCTTCGCCCTCGAGGAAGCGCTTGATCTGATAGATGCGCCCGCGCGGCCCGTCCAGCTCGTCGCCGAACAGACGGTAGGTGGGGCAGTCCGTGTTGCAGAAACCGCAGTGTACGCACTGGCGCAGGATGCGGTCGGCCTCGCGGCCGTCGCGGCTGCGCAACAATTCTGGCGGCAGGCGGGTCTGCATCCTGCGGCGGCGCGCTACATCCCGGGATAAAGCCGGCCCGGGTTCAGGATGCCGGCGGGGTCGAAGGCCCGTTTGAGCCGCCGGTGCAACGCGAGCAGCGCCTCCGGCAAGGGGTGGAACGGGTCATGCTTCCGGTCATGCTCTGGGTCATGTTCTGGGGCGTGTTTCGGCGACGGCGGCGGGCGGAACAGACAGGCATGGCCGCCATGCCCGGCAGCGAGTTCGCGCACCGTCGCGGCAGGCGCGTCCGTGGCGGCCCAGCGCAGGGCGCCGTGCCACTCGAATGCCTGGCGGCCGGGCAGGGGCAGCGGCGCGCTCGCGGGCGGCAGCGAGATGCGCCACAGCGGGGCGGCGCCCCGGAAGAAGGCGCGGCGCTGATCGCGTATGTCCCGCCACAGGGATTGGTCGTCGCAACGCTCGCCGCCGATCGCGCGCCATGCCGCGGCGACGCCGCCGGGGCCGGAGGACAGCCGCAGGAATAGTCGTTCGCCGTCGTGGAAGCTGGCGCTCAGCGGCAGCCCGCGCCGCAGCCACCGGCGCAGCTGCGCCAGCGCCGTCTCCGGGGGCATTTCCAAGGCCAGGGAGAGCTGGGCGGCCGGTACCGGCAGCAGCCGGACGGTGGCCTCCAGCAGGATGCCGAGGGTGCCCAGCGCACCGGCCATCAGGCGGCTGATGTCGTAGCCCGCGACGTTCTTCATGACGCGGCCTCCGAAGCGCAGCCGTTCTCCCCTGCCGTTGACCAGCAGCACGCCGAGCATCGCGTCCCGAACGGCGCCGCCGGATATCCTGCCGGGGCCGGACAGGCCGCTGGCGATGCAGCCGCCCAGGGTCGCCCCGCCGGCGAAGTGCGGCGGCTCGAATGGCAGCATCTGGCCTTTTGCCGCCAGCGTTTCCTCGATCAGCAGCAGCGGCGTCCCGGCGCGCGCCTCCAGGTAGAGTTCGCTGGGTTCGTAGTCGAGGATGCCGGCGTGCGCCTGCATGGCCAGCGTTTCGCCGGCGCAGGCCCCGCCGTAGAACGACTTGCTGCCGCCGCCGACGATCCGCAGCGGCGTGCCGGCGCGGAAAGCGGTACGCACCCGCTCGGCGGTCGCCTCGCCGAGGTCGCGTGCGGGGCCCGATTCGCCGCCGCGGTCGCGTTGCCGCCGTTTCGGGATCGGCGCCATCCTTACATCCTCAGAAGCGCGGCAGTTCCGGGTGGGCGGTGCGCCCCCCGTGCACGTGCATGGCGCCCAACTCGGCGCACCGGCGCAGGGTGGGGATCGCCTTGCCGGGATTGAGTATGCCGTCCGGGTCGAATGCCGCCTTGAGGCGGTGAAACTGCTCCAGTTCCGCGCGGGTGAATTGCCCGCACATGGAGTTCAGTTTTTCCACGCCGACGCCGTGTTCGCCGGTGATGGTGCCGCCCGCCGCCACGCAGGCCGCCAGGATTTCCTCGCCGAAGGACTCCACCCGGCCCGCCTCTCCCGGCTTGTTGGCGTCGTACATGATCAGCGGGTGCAGGTTGCCGTCGCCGGCGTGGAAGACGTTGGCCACGGCCAAGCCGTATTTTTCCGACAACTGGGCGATCCGGCGCAGCACCTCGGAGAGGCGGCGCCTGGGGATCGTTCCGTCCATGCAATAGTAATCGGGGGCGAGACGGCCCACCGCCGGGAAAGACGCCTTGCGGCCCGCCCACAGGCGCTGCCGGTGCGCTTCGTCGTCGGCGGTCTCGATGCCGCGGGCGCGGCGCGCGCCGCAAATCTCGCGCACGGCCGCGCATTGCCGCTCGATGTCGGCCGGGTCGCCGTCCAGTTCGCAGAGCAGGATGGCGGCGGCGTCGGTAGGGTAGCCGGCATGAACGAATGCCTCTACGGCCCGGATGGCCGGATTGTCCAGCATCTCGAGCCCGGCCGGGACGATGCCCGCGGCGATGATGTCGGCCACCGCGCCGGAGGCGTCTTCCAGCTCCCCGAAGGCGACCAGCATGAGGCGCGCCGCCGCGATCTTCGGCAGCAGTTTGACGGTGACCTCGACGACGATGCCGAGCATGCCCTCGGAACCGGTCAGCAGCGCGGCGAGGTCGTAGCCCGGGGCGTCGGGCGCCCGCGCGCCGATCTCCAGTACGGCGCCGTCGGCTGCGACCACCTGCAATCGTTGCAGGTTGTGCACGGTGAGCCCGTACTTGAGGCAATGGATGCCGCCGGCGTTTTCGGCGACGTTGCCGCCGATGGAGCAGGCCTGCTGCGAGGAGGGGTCGGGCGCGTAGAACAGGCCGTGCGGCGCCGCCGCCTCGGACAGCGCGAGGTTGGTAACCCCCGGCTGCGCTACTGCCTGGAGATTGTCCGCGTCTATAGCGAGGATGCGGTTCATCTTGCTGAGGTTAAGCAATATGCCGTCGGCCAGCGGCATGGCGCCGCCCGACAGGCTGGTGCCGGCGCCGCGCGCCACCAGCGGCACGCCCTCGCGCGCGCACAAGCGCACGATGTCCCGCACCTGGCCGGATTCCGTCGGCAGCGCGACCAGCATCGGCAGCTGCCGGTGCATGGTCAGTCCGTCGCATTCGTAGGGGCCCAGTTCCGCCGGGTCATGAACGATGGCCTCGGCGGGCAGGATGGCGCCGAGTTCCGCCAGCAGGCGCCGCCGCCGCGGCGCGGCGGAGGGCGTGACGGGCGTGCGCGCCATGCCGGCCGTCCCCGCTCAGGCGCCGCGCCTGCCGCTTGCGATCAGCGCCGTTCCCGCCGCCGCCAGCAGGGCCGCGGTCCAGGGGTTCGCCAGGGCGCGCCGGAAGCCGTCATCGTCGGCGGCCAGGGAGAAGAACGCGAGCACCAGCAGGGCCAGCCCGCATCCCAGGCGCCGCGTTGCCCGCTGGCTGCGCTCCATATGCGCGACGATTCGTTCCGTGTTGCGCGAACGGTCCACCACTTCCAGGGCGCCGCGGTCCAGGCGGTTGACGATGTTCATCGCCCGTATCGGGATGTCGGGCAGGCGTTCCAGCCACAGCGGCATGTTGCGGCGCAGGTCGCGGGTCGCGCGCCGCAGGCCCATCCGCTCCCGCATCCACCGCTCCAGCATGGGGCGCACGATGTCCCACATGTTCAGGTTCGGGTACAGGTAGCGGCCCAGGCCCTCGACATTGACGATGGTCTTTTGCAGCAGCAGCAACTGCGGCAGGATCTCCATGTTGAAGCGACGGGCGGTCTGGAACAGGCGCAGCAGCAGCTGGCCGAAGGAGATCTCCCGCACCGGCCGGCCGAGCATCGGTTCGCAGACGGTGCGCACGGCGGACTCGAAGGCGTCTATGCGGGTATCCTGCGGCACCCATCCCGACTCCACGTGCAGGCGCGCGATGCGCTGGTAGTCGCGGTCCAAAAAGGCCATGCAGTTCCCGGCCAGGTAGCGCAGATCGCCCTCGCTCAGGGAGCTCATGATCCCGAAGTCCACCAGCGCGAAACGGAACCTGTCGTCCGCCCCCGGCAGCACGAAGATATTGCCCGGGTGCAGATCGGCGTGGAAAAAACTGTCCCGGAATACCTGGGTGAAGAACATTTCCACTCCCTGCTCGGCGACGCGCCGCAGGTCTATGCCCGCCGCCCGCAACTGTTCCCGGTCGCCGATGGGGATCCCCGATATGCGTTCCATTACCATCACGTTCGAGGTGGTCAGCTCCCATACCACGTAGGGGACGTACAGCAATTCCGAGTCCAGGAAATTGCGGCGCAGCTGGGAGGCGTTCGCGGCCTCGCGCATCAGGTCCAGTTCGTCAATCAGGTGCCGGTGCAGTTCCCGCACTACGTTGTACGGCTTCAGGCGCTTGGCGTCTCCCCAGTAGCGCTCCAGGAAGCGGGCGATCAGATACATGAAGCGCAGGTCCGTCTCGATGCGGGCGCGGATCGCGGGGCGCACCACCTTGACGACGACTTCCCGCCCGTCCTTCGTGACGGCGGTGTGCACCTGGGCGATCGAGGCGGAGGCGAGCGGCTGGTCCTGGAAGTCGGCGAATATCTCCTCCAGGCCCTTGCCGTATTCGGCTTCTATGATCTTGCGGGCCTGGGCGCTGGGGAAGGGCGGCACCCGGTCTTGCAGTTTCGCCAGTTCTTCGGCGATGTCGCCGGGCAGCAGGTCTCTCCTCGTGGAGAGGATTTGGCCCAGCTTGACGTAGATGGGCCCCAGCTCTTCCAGGAAGCCGCGCAGCCGTTCGCCGCGGCTGCCGGCGTACGGCCGCCGCCGCCAGTTCCAGGGGAACAGGGCGCGCGCGAAGGAGAACCTGCGCAGCACCGGTATGGCGAGCAGGATCTCGTCCAGCCCCTGGCGCACCAGCAGCCGCTGTACGTACAGCAGCCGGAAGAAGTACCGGCAGCCCTGGATCAGCGCGTTCATTGTATCGGCGCGTTCATTGCCGCCGCCGTTTCCCGGACGCCGGGCGGGACGGCGGGCGCTTGGGGCGCCCGGCTTCCCGGCGCCCGGCTTCCCGGCGTTCGGCCGCCGCCGCCTCCAGACGGTCCAGCCGCGCTGCGAGGCCCTCCACGGCATCGCGCAACCGGTCCGTATCCCGGACGAAGCGCTCGGCGTTGCCCGGGTCCAGCAGCACTCCCCGTTCGTGCACCAGGTATTCGCGCATGCTGTACGACAGCCGGGACAGGAGTTCGCGCGCGCCTCGCAGCGTCCCTTTCCCGGCGCGGACGGCGCGGTACGCGGCCCAGTCGCCGACCAGCCCGGAGAGGGGCTCTTCCAGGTCCGGTTCGTAGCGGCGGCAGAGTCCTTGCAGTTGCCCGGCCAGTTCGACGCTGCCGCGCAGTTGCATACCCGGGACCGTGCCGCCGGCGCCGGCGGCCAGCCACGCGGCCAGCGCGCCGGCGGCGAAGCGCATGGACAGGTCCGCTTCCTCCTCCCGCACCGGCGGGAACAGGCGCAGCTCCGTATCCTCGATGCGCAGCGTGAAGCGCAGGCCCACGTCTTCGAGTTCGACCCGCACCGTCTTGCCGGTCAGGGCGCGCAGTTCCTCCGCCGCTTCCCGGTCCAGCCGCAAGGCGCGGTTGAGCAGCCCTTCCAGCAAAGCGACCGCCATAGCGTCCGGCATCAGAGTCGGTACCCCCGGTGCGCCGCCACGATGCCTCCGCACAGGTTGTAATACTCCACCTCGCGGTAGCCGGCCTCGCGCATGTCCCGCGCGATCCGCCGTTGCTCCGGATAGACCAGAACCGACTCCGCGAGGTACCGGTAGCTGGCGGCGTCCCCCAGCACCTTCTCGCCCAGGAACGGCAGGAAGCGCAGGCAGTAATGCCGGTGCAGGCGCCGCAGCGTTGCCGTCACCGGGCGGGAAAACTCGAGCGCGATCAGCCGGCCGCCGCGGCGCAGTCCCTTGCGCATGTTGCGCAGGCCCGCCTCCCGGTTCGCCAAGTTGCGCATCCCGAAGGCGACCAGAATGCAATCGAAAGACTCTTCCCGGAACGGCGGGCGCTCCGCGTCGCCCCGCACGTACCGAATCCCCTCGACGATGCCCCGGTCCAGGCAGCGCTCGCGCGCCTTGCGCAGCATTGCGTCGCTGGCATCCAGCAGCACCACCTGCCCCCGCTCTCCGACCCGGGGCAGACACAGGCGGGACAGGTCGCCCGTGCCGCCGGCCGCGTCCAGCACCCGTTCCCCTGGGCGCAGGGCGGCGATCGCTACGGCAAAGCGCTTCCAGGCCCGGTGCAGGCCGAAGGACATCAGGTCGTTCATCAGGTCGTAGCGCGGCGCGACAGAGGCGAAAACTTGTCCGACGCGCCGCCGCTTCTCCGCCGCGGAGACTTGTTGGTAGCCGTAGTCCACGCGCTCGGCGCCGTCCGCGTTGTCCATGCCGCCGCGGCCCCCTTCCCCGTCCGGCGTCCCCGTGCTCTCCTGTTGCCGCTCCTGCACCCGGTCCTTCGCTACAGGATGTAACGGCTGCGGTCGGCGCTCTCGATGAGGTCGTCGAGCCGGCCGGCCACATACTTCTTGTCAATCAAAATCTTTTTGCGCTGGTCTGTCTCGGAGGCGGAGAACAGCAATTCTTCCAGCAGCCGTTCCATCACCGTTTGCAGGCGCCGCGCCCCGATATTCTCCGTCTGATCGTTGACCCGCCAGGCCGCCTCGGCGATGTGCCGCACCGCGTCGGCGCCGAACTCCAGCCGGATCCCCTCGGTGCGCAGCAGCGCCTGGTACTGCCGGGTCAGGGAATAATCCGGCTCGACCAGGATCCTCTCGAAGTCGGCCGCGGTGAGCGAGGACAGCTCGACGCGGATGGGGAAGCGTCCCTGCAATTCCGGGATCAGGTCGGCCGGCTTGCTCGCATGAAAGGAGCCGGAACCGATGAACAGGATGTGGTCCGTGCGCACGATCCCGTACTTGGTGGTCACCGTGCAGCCCTCCACCAGGGGCAGCAGGTCGCGCTGCACCCCCTCGCGGGAGACCTCCGCCCCGTGCCCGGTGTGAGAGACGGTCTTGTCAATCTCGTCCAGGAACACCAGCCCGTTTTGTTCGACATTCCTTACCGCCTGCGTTTTGACCTCGTCCTCGTCAATCATCTTGCGCGCCTCTTCCTCGGCGATCAGCTTCATGGCATCCCGCACTTTCAGCGTGCGCGTCCTCTTGCGGGTGCTGGCCAGATTCTCGAAGACGCTCTGCAACTGGCCGGTCATCTCCTCCATGCCCGGCGGCGACATGATCTCCACTCCCATCGTGGGCGCCTCCAGTTCCACCTCGATCTCCCGTTCGTCGAGCCTGCCGTCGCGCAGCTGCTGGCGAAAGCGTTCCCGGGTCCCGGAGGCGGCGCCGTCCGCCGCCTGCGGACGGTCGTGCCCCATCCCGGGCAGTATGATCTCCAGCACCCGCCGCTCCGCCTCCCGCGCCGCCCGCTCCCTGACCTGCCGCATTTCCCGTTCGCGCAGCAGCTTCACGGAGATATCGGTGAGGTCGCGGATGATGGACTCCACGTCCCGCCCCACGTACCCCACCTCGGTGAACTTGGTCGCTTCCACCTTGATGAAAGGGGCGTTCGTGAGCTGTGCCAGGCGCCTGGCGATCTCGGTTTTTCCGACCCCGGTGGGGCCGATCATCAGTATGTTTTTCGGCGTGATCTCGTCGCGGATGTCCGGGTCCGCGTGGGCGCGCCGCCAGCGGTTGCGCAGGGCGACGGCGACGGCCCGCTTGGCCGCATCCTGGCCCACGACAAACTTGTCCAGCTCCTCGACGATGCGCCGGGGCGTCAGCGCGTCCGCGCGCTCCGCTACCGGCGCCGTGTCCGCGCCTTCGGTTTCGGCAGTACTTCTACGCATATCTCGCTGTTGGTATAAATGCAGATCTCCGCCGCGATCCGCAGGGCCTGCTCCACGATGCGCCGCGGGTCGTTCCTGTCCTGCTCCGCCAGGGCCCGCGCCGCCGCCGCGGCGTAACCGCTGCCGGAGCCGATCGCGGCGATCCCGTGCTCCGGTTCGATGACGTCGCCGTTGCCGGAAACGATCAATGTCTTTTCCTTGTCGGCGACGCACAGCATCGCCTCCAGCGGCCGCAGCATCTTGTTGGTGCGCCACTCTCTGGCCAGTTCGACGGCGGCGCGCTCCAGTTGCCCCTGGTTGCGGTCCAGTTTGCCCTCGAACAGGTCGAGCAGCGTAAAGGCGTCCGCCGCGCCGCCGGCGAAGCCCGCCAGCACCCGGTCGTTGTGCAGGCGGCGGATCTTGCTGGCCCCCCCTTTGACGATCATGCTGCCCAGCGTGACCTGGCCGTCCCCTCCCATGGCGACGGTCTTGGGGCCGCGAACGCAGAGCACGGTGGTCGAGCGCAGCCGCTCCATGCTCAGTCCCGGGTCTTCATCTCTTGCGCGCCCGGGGGTGGGCCCGGTCATAGACCTTGGCCAGGTGCTGAAAATCCAGGTGCGTGTAGATCTGCGTGGTGCCGATGTCGGAGTGCCCCAGGAGTTCCTGCACGGCCCGCAAGTCGCCGCTGGACTCCAGCAGGTGGCTGGCGAAGGAGTGACGCAGCATGTGGGGATGCACCCGCTTGCCGATCCCCTGTGCCTGGGCCAGCTTGCGGAAGCGGTGTTGGATGGCGCGCGGACCGAGCCGGCCGCCGCGTTTGCCGACGAATACCGCCTGTTCGTCGTGGGCAGCCAACTCGCCGCGCGCCAAAAACCATTCCCGCAGCGCCTGCGCCGCGTGGCGCCCGATCGGCACCTGGCGCTGCTTGTTCCCCTTGCCGCTTACCCGTGCCAGGGACTGATCGAGGTCCAGGTCGGCAAGGTCCAGGCTTACGGTCTCCGACAGGCGCAGCCCGGAAGAATACATCAGTTCGACGATGGCCCGGTCGCGCGCGGCCAGCGTCCCGTCCCCGGGCGCCCGCACGAAGGCGGCGGCCTGGTCCACGTCCAGGGTCCCGGGGAGTTTGCGCTGCGTCCTGGGGATCTGTATGCCTTGCACCGGGCTTGCCGGGACCGCCTCGACCCGCTCCAGGAAGCGGTAGAAAGAGCGCACCGAGGAGAGCAGGCGCTGCATGCTGCGGCTGCCGGCGCCGCGCCGGTGCAGGGACACGATCAGCGCCTGGATGTCTTCCGGGAGCAAATCGCCCCAGCGCATTTTGCCGCTCCGGTCGCAGTGCCCGGTCAGACGCGAGAGGTCGCGCCGGTATTCCCTGCGGGTATGGTCCGAGAGGTGGCGGATGCTTGCCAGGTAGTCCCGGACTTGGGCCAGGGCGGCAGCTTCCATCGCGTCTTCAGTCCTTCTTCGGCAGCCGGGGGCCGAGCAGCGCGCTCAGGATCTCCCCCAGGTGGTTCAGCAGCTCGACGCCGCTGCTCTCGGGGAAGCGGTGCGCGTCCCGGCTGCCCATGCACAGCATCCCCTGCCAGCCCCCGTCCCCCAGGGGAACGACGGCGAAAGAGTTTAGCCCCTTTGCCTTGGCGCCGAACAGGAGTCGGGCGCGTTCCGGTTCCAGCCGCCCGCAGCGCAGCTGCGGGCGCTCCAGCAATTCCTGGAACAGTTCTTGCAGTTTCGCCGCCGTCGCGGGGTCCTCGTCCGCGTCGGTTTCGGACTGCGCCGTATCCGCCGCCAGCCGCCGCACCGCGGCGACATCCACCTCGAAGTCGTGCGCCAGCGAGGCGTAGAGGGTGCCCAGCAGATCGTCCAGGGTTTCCGTGCCCAGCAGGTGCACGGTCAGCCTGCTCAGGCGGCCCAGGGTCTGCTCGTTCGCCCGGGCCACGCGCACCAGCTCCTGCAGCGTCCCCTTCAGTTTGCGGTTCTCCTGCTTCAGCGACTGCACCTGTTTCTCGATCAGGGAGACGGCCGCGCCCGCATCGTGAGCCACGGTGATTTCGTTCAGCAGCTCCGGGTGCGCGTCGAAGAAATGGGGAGACTGCTTCAGGTAGGCGGCGATTTCCTCGGCGGCCAGCGGCGCCGGGGGCGTCTTTTTCTTTCCTGCCTGCTCGGTCATAGTTCGATCCTTCCCTTGAACACCAGGTCGGCGGGGCCGGTCATCCATACGCCGTGTTCCGCTCCCGGCCACTCCACCCGCAACGCGCCTTCCGGGAATTGTACCCGCACGTCATCGTCCAGCCAGCGATTATACCTGCCGGCAACCGCCGCCGCACATGCGCCCGTGCCGCAGGCCGGGGTTTCGCCCGCGCCCCGCTCGTAAACGCGCAGGAGCACATGGCGCCGGTCCAGGACCTGCATAAAGCCCACGTTGACGCCCCGCGGAAAGCGCGGGTCGCCGCCCAGGGCGGCGCCCGCCTCCGCCACCGGCGCCGCGCGCACGTCCGCCACCCGGATGACCGCATGCGGGTTGCCCAGGGAAAGGGCGGTAAAGCGGAACCGGCCCGCGGGCGTCCGGGCCTCGTGCGCCTCGCCATCGCCGGGCTTTGCCGCGGGGTCTGTCGCGGGCGGGGTCGTCATAGGGATTCGGGCGGGGTCGAAAGAGGGCGTGCCCATATTGGCGCGCACCTCCCCTCCCTGCTGCGCGAACAGCTCGACCTGGCCGCCGGCGCAGGAGACTATGGACCGGGACTTGGGCCCGGCGGGATTGCCGTCCGCCAGGTAGCGCCCGATGCAGCGCACGCCGTTGCCGCATTGCTCCGCCGGGCCGCCGTCGGCGTTGAAGATCTCCAGGCGGGCGTCCGGCGCCGGGGCGTCCGCGTCGGGGGCGTTCGTTTCCGAGGCGCCCGGCGGGCGCAGGATCAGCACCTGGTCGCAGCCCACGCCCAGGCGCCGGTCGGCCAGCCGCCGAATGTCCTCCGGCGAGAGCGGCGCTTCGCCGTTGCGCGCATCCACGACGACGAAGTCGTTGCCCAGCGCCTGCATCTTGCAAAAAGCGATTTCCCTGCCGGCCATGATCCCGTCCGATTGTAAATGCTTTTGACAAAAAATTCCGAAACCCCTCCTGCTGATGGAGGTTAGACTTCTGCCCCCGTTAATGCGGTAAAGACAAGCCAGGGGCAAGCCTGCGCCTCATTGTTCCCATCACTCCCCCCTGGAGCCGGCTGCCGCCCCACT
>JAPPQA010000147.1 GCA_028817255.1 Gammaproteobacteria bacterium
AGGAATTTTTCTCTGGTCCGCCCTGACGCGCAGTTCGCCAACCGCCTGGCGATAGATGAAAAACAAATTCTAAAAAATGTGCGCGCCATTCAGCGAGAAAACCAACTGGACGAGTGCGAGTCGCTGGACGGCCTGCACTTTTCCGTGGAAATGGAAACCGGCACCGGCAAAACCTACGTTTATCTGCGTACCGTTTATGAGTTGAACAAGGTTTACGGCTTCAAGAAATTCGTCATTGTCGTGCCTTCGGTGGCCATCCGCGAGGGCGTGTTGAAGAATCTGTCCATCACCCACGACCACCTGCAGAATCTTTATGGCAGGCCGCCGGCGCATTTTTCGGTGTACGACTCAAGGAAGGTTTCGGGGCTGCGGGATTTCGCCCTCAGCGATGCGATTCAGATTTTGGTCATCAATATTGACTCTTTCGCCAAGGATGCCAATGTCATCAATCGCCATAACGATAAACTGACCGGCGAGAAGCCCATTGATTTCATCCGCCGCGCCCATCCGCTGGTTATTGTGGACGAGCCGCAGAATATGGAAACGGTCAAGCGCAAAAGGGCGATCGAGGAGCTGAACTATCTCTGCACCCTGCGCTATTCGGCCACCCATGTTCACCACTATAACCGGATTTACAACTTGGACCCGGTGCGGGCGCATGAGTTGGGGCTGGTGAAACAGATTGAAGTGGACTCGGTGCGCGCGGAAAATGATTTCAACGCCGCTTATGTGCGGGTGAAAAGAATCAACGTCCGGGGCCGGCTTTCCGCGTCGCTGGAAATTGACTGCAACACCGCCGCCGGCGTGAAAAGAAAAAAGGTGACCGTCCGCTCCGGCGATGACCTTTATGAGCATTCCGGCCAGCGGGAGATGTACCGCGACGGTTATATCGTGAATGAGATAGACGCCGAACAAGGGCGGGTCGCCTTTTCCGGCGTCGGGACATTGCGCGTCGGCGAGGCCGCCGGCGGGCTGAGCGACGAGATGATGAAAATCCAGATTCGGGAAACCGTCGCCGAGCATTTTAAGCGGGAAAAGAAGTTGCAGGGCAGGGGAATCAAGGTGATTTCCCTGTTCTTTATTGACCGCGTGGCCAACTACCGCCGCCACAAGACGGGCGAAAAAGGCAAATTCGCCCGGTGGTTCGAGGCGGTGTATCAAAGAGAGTCCGGCAAAAAAGAATACGCCGGGCTGATTCCGTTTGCCGTGGACGAGGTGCACAACGGTTATTTTTCCGCCGCCAAAGACCAGTGGAAAGACACCAGCGGCAACACCAAGGCCGACGACGACACTTTCCGCTTGATTATGAAAGACAAGGAGCGGCTGCTGGACCCGGCTGAGCCGCTGCGGTTTATTTTCAGCCACTCGGCGTTGCGGGAAGGGTGGGACAATCCCAATGTATTCCAAATCTGCACGCTGAACGAAACGCAGTCCGAGTTGAAAAAACGGCAGGAAATCGGCCGCGGCATGAGGCTGGCGGTGGACCGAAACGGCAACCGCGTTCAAGACGCCGCGGTCAATCGCCTGACCGTGATCGCCAACGAAAGTTACGAGGATTTTGCGCGCCAGCTGCAAAATGAAATTGAGCAGGAGTGCGGCGTGGATTTTGGCGATAAAATCAAGAACAAGCGCCAGCGGCGCGAGGTCAAGTACCGCAAGGGGTTTCAGTTGGACGAAAACTTCAAGGCGCTGTGGGACCGGATTAAGTACCGCACCACTTACCGGGTGGAATACGACACCGCTACGTTGATTGACAAGGCAGCGCAGGCGGTGAAAGACATGGGCAGGGTGGACAAGCCGTCGTTTCACATTGAAACAGCGGAGATTAGCGTTGATAAAGCCAAGGGCGTTACGCCAATACAGAAGGCGGGCAAGATGGTGCGCGCCGAAGGCGGCGTTGATTTTGTCCCCGACATTCTTTCCTATGTGCAGAGCCACGAGCGCGCACGGCTCACGCGCGACACCGTGTATGAAATTCTGCGGCGCTCCGGGCGGCTGGGCGATGCGCTGAAAAATCCGCAGATGTTTGCGGACAAGGCGACGGATTCCATTGAGGGCGTGCTCGCGGGTTTAATGGAAGACGGAATCAAATACGAAAAAATCGGCGCCAAAGAATACGAGTTGCGCCTGTTTGAGGGGTATGAATTTCATCGCAACGATCACACCTTCAAGGTCAGCAGCCCGAAGAAAACCATCAACGAAGGCTGGATGCCGCTGGATTCGGGCGTGGAACACCAATTCGCCCAGGACTGCGAAAGCCGGGACGACATCGAATTTTATTTCAAACTTCCGCCGTGGTTCAAAATCAAAACCCCTATCGGCAACTACAACCCCGACTGGGCGCTGATTAAAAAGAACGAAACCGCCATCTACTTCGTTGCCGAAACGAAATCCAAAGAACGGGAATTGCGGCCGAGCGAACGCAGGAAAATTAAATTCGGCGCGGCCCACTATCGGCAGTTGGGCATGAATTTCCGGCAGGTGTCTGAGGTCAAGGATCTGGATTCGCCTGAATATTTCCCTGCAGGGAAGTAGCGGCGCGAGGGGGCGCCGGCGGCGACTGCCGTCCGTCCGTTATCGCCTGGGGCGGGGTCGGGCTCAGGAGACGCCGGGGGGCGCCCCGGCGAAACTCAGGCCGCCGCGGTCCAGCCGGCGGTAGCCGACGGCCTCGGCGATATGCTCGGTCCCCAGCTGCTCGCGGCCGGCCAGGTCTGCGATGGTGCGCGCCACGCGCCGCACCCGCTGCAGCGCCCGCAGCGAGAGTTGCAGCCGCTCTACCGCTTGCTCCAGCAGTGCGGACGCCTCCGGGCCCAGGGAGCAGTAGCGTTCCACTTCCGCATGTTCCAGCGAGGCGTTGACCTTGCCGGCGCGTCGCAATTGCCGTTCAAAGGCGATGCAGACGCGGTCCCGCACCGCGGCGCTGCCTTCGCCGCCCGCTTTCGGGGACAGCACCAGGCCGGGGGCGGGCCGGGCCAGCGCGAGTTGCAGGTCAATCCGGTCCAGCAGGGGGCCCGAGATTCGCTGCTGGTAGCGGCGCACCTGCTCCAGGTTGCAATGGCAGCGACGCTCCGCATCGCCGAGGAAACCGCAGGGACAGGGGTTCATGGCGGCCACCAGCTGGAAGCGGGAGGGGAAGGTCACTCGTCCCCCGGCCCGGGCGATCACGATGCGTCCCGATTCCAGCGGTTCGCGCAACACCTCCAGCACCCGGCGGTCGAATTCCGGCAGTTCGTCCAGGAACAAGACCCCGTGATGGGCCAGCGAGATCTCTCCGGGGCTTGGGATTCGTCCGCCGCCCACCAGCGACACGCCGGAGGCGGTATGGTGGGGCGCCCGGAACGGCCTGTTGCCCCAGTCGCGCGGGTCGAAGCCGCCGTGCCCTACCGAGGCCACCATGGCGGTTTCCCGGGCCTGATCTTCGGTCATCGGGGGCAGCAATCCCCCCAGCCGCTCGGCGAGCATGGTCTTGCCCGTCCCCGGGGGGCCCATGAGCAGCAGGTTGTGGCGGCCCGCTGCGGCGATTTCCATGGCGCGACGGGCCTGAGGCTGTCCGCATACTTCCGAGAGGTCCCAGTACTTGCGGCTGGCGCGAGTCGGCGCCGCCGCCGCCGCGGGCGCCAACTCCCGCCGCCCCTGCATGTGTTCGCAGACACGCAGCAGATGCTCCGCCGGCAGTGATTCCACTTCTTTGACCAGGGCCGCTTCGGCGATGTTGTCGGCCGGCAGGATCAGGCGCCGACCGGCGGCGCGCATCGCCAGGACCGCGGGCAGGATCCCTTGCACCCGGCGCAGTTCGCCGGTCAGGGCCAATTCCCCCAGCATTTCGTATTCGCGCAAGCGCCCGGCGTCAATCTGGTTGGAGGCGGCCAGGATCCCCAGGGCGATCGCCAAATCGAAACGGCTGCCCTCCTTGGGCAGGTCGGCCGGCGCCAGGTTGACCGTGATCCGGCGCGGCGGGAAATGGAAGCCGTTATGCAGCAGGGCGCTGCGGACGCGGTCCTTGCTTTCCCGCACCGTCGTCTCCGGCAGGCCGACGATGGAGAACGCCGGCAGGCCGCCGGCGAGGTGCACCTCGACGGTGATCAGCGGCGCCTGGATGCCGAGTTGGCCCCGGCTGTAACTGATGGCGACGGTCATCCCTGGCTTTTGCAACCTTCCCTGGTTTCCGCCGTAGGGCGGGAAGGCGATTATACCCCTGGTTTCGGACGGCGGCCAAGCGGCGCGGCGGCCGGGCGCCTCTCCCGCCGGGTGCGGGTGCGGATTGTCCGGGCTTCGGGGGGCGTGCTATCTTTAACGCTGCGGTTTCGCAACGGGCTGCTGCGTCGTCATGACGGCCGCTGTCGTTGCAGAGGGAGAGAGGATGCGCCGCGCGGAAGACCTTTTGCGGCACAAGGTAACCGGGCGCCCCCTGCGGCCCCCCTTTCCGGAAGGGTTGCGGAGGGCGGCCTTTGCCATGGGATGTTTCTGGCGCCCGGAGCGGCTCTTTTGGGAACACGGGGTGTACAACACCGCCGTCGGTTATTGCGGCGGACAGGTCCCGGACCCCGGTTACCGGGAGGTATGCGGCGGCCGCACCGGCCACGCGGAGACGGTGCTGGTCGTGTTCGACCCGGTCCGGCATTCCTACGCGGAGTTGCTGCGTCTGTTCTGGGAAGGACACGACCCCACACAGGGGATGCGCCAGGGGCCCGACGTGGGGCCGCAATACCGTTCGGCGATCTTTACCGCTGACGAGGAACAGCGGCGGCAGGCCCTGGAATCGCTGGAAGAGTGTCGCCGCGCGTTGCGCCGCGCCGGGCGCGGCGACGTGACTACCGAGATCGCGCCGTTGACCGATTTCTACTATGCAGAGGAATACCACCAGCAGTACCTTGCCCGCGGCGCATAGCGCGCGGGGAGCGCGCGGCTGCCGTGTCTGTCGCGGTGCCTGCGTCCCGGCGCCCGCCGCCGGTCCATGCGCCCGCTGGCCCCGGCTCCCGTCCGCCCTGGCGCGGGCGGTTGCCGCCGTCTTGTTGGCAACGGCAATACTCCTGCCGCCTCCGGTTGTGGCGGACGAGCCGCGGCTGGCGGTAGTGGACATGGAGCGCAAATACCGGCAGCTTGAGGACGCCCGCGCCGTCTTGAAGCGCCGCCTGGACCGGCTGCGGCGCACCGTAAATGGTCTGCGTCTGGAACGGGAGCGGGCGCGGAAGACGGTGGCCGTTCTGGGCGAGGGTTACGCCTTGCTGCGCAACCAGCCGTTGCGGGCGGCTTTCTCTACTCAGGACGCGATCCAGCGCGAACAGGACCGGATCGCGGCGGTAGAGCGGCGCCTGGACTGGGTGGAGTCCCTACTCGACGAGGCGGCTGCCGGCGGCCGGGACGCCGACCAGGGTTGAACCGTCCGCGCCGATAGCGGTCATGCGCGCCGCATGGATGCGGTGGGCCAGCTCCTGTCGGCTCTCTTGCCGCACGCGCAGGTAATTGGGAGTGTAGCCGCCGTAGATCGTCGCCGCCCGGGGCCGTGCGGCGGGCGCGGTTGTCTCCGCCGCCTCCCACAGTACCGGCAACTCGCGATTCAGGAAGCGGCGCAGGAAGTCCAGGCGCAGACGAGAGGCCAGCGCTTGCAATTCGCGGCTGCGCGCCTTCTTCGCCGTTTCCGGCACCATGGGTCCCATGCGCGCCGCCGCCGTGCCGGGCCGCGCCGAGAAACGGAAGGCATGCACCCCGGCGAAGCCCATGCGTTCGATGAATTCCAGCCCCTCCCGCCATTCCCGTTCGCCTTCGCCGGGGAAGCCGACGACGATGTCGGTGGTGATGCTCATGTCCGGGTGGGCTGCCCGCGCCTGCGCCGCCAGTCGTTCGTAGTCGCGGGTGCGCACGCGGCGCGCCATGCGCTTCAGGATTTTGTCGCTGCCGCTCTGCAACGGCAGGTGCAGGTGCGGCATCAGCCGCGGCGCCTCGAACAGGCGGAAAAAGTCCTCTGGCAGGTCCCAGGGCTCCAGAGAACCCAGTCGCAGACGGGGCAGATCGGTATCTTGCAGGATCGCCCGCACCAGCGTGTCCAGACGGCCGCCGCGCTCCGCGCCGTAACCGGCGGTGTGCACCCCGGTCAACACCACCTCGAGGACGCCGCCGGCGACCAGGCGGCGCACTTCGGCCACTGTCTCGGCGGCGGGGCGGCTGCGCTCCGCGCCCCGGGCGACGGTCACGATGCAGTAGCTGCAACGGTGCCTGCAGCCGTCCTGTATTTTGACGAAGGCCCGGCTGCGGCGCGGGCGCCGCCGGGGCACGGCCGTCTCCGGCAGTGCAGGCGGCACGGGCGTCATGGCGTCGAATAACGCCAGTGCGGCCGGGACCAGCCGCTCCTTGCCGGCGTTCGGCAACAGCAGGTCCGTCCGGCCGGCCGCCGCGGCCGCGGCCGGTTCCAGGCTGGCATAGCAACCGCTGGCGACTACCCGCGCCTGCGGTTGGCGGCGTCGGACGCGGCGCAGCAGTTGCCGCGATTTGCGCGCCGCCTCGCCGGTCACGGCGCAGGTATTGACCACCACCAGTTCGGCTTTTTCGCCGTCATCGGCGATTCGACACCCGCGCTGCCTGAATTCTCCCGCCCAGACCTGCGCTTCGGCCTCATTCAGGCGGCAGCCCAGGGTTTCCAGCCGAACCCGCATCTAAGCCGTCGCGCGGATGTCGCGGGTCGCCGTTCCCCTGGGGAAGGCTGCCGGCCAGGTACCGCCGGCGCGCGGATTGCGGTTGCGCGGATTACGCAAGGTTTGTCGGCGGCGAAGTCCGCGGGGGTATCTCCGGGGCATCCTCCGCGCCCGCCGTTTCCGGACCGCCGTTGCCGCACATCTCGGCCAAATGGCTGGCCACGCATGCCGGCAGCGCCCGCGGGTGGTAGCCTCCTTCCAGCAGGGAGAGCACCCGCCCGGCGCAGTGCCGTTCCGCCACCTCCAGGATGCGCCGGCTCATCCAGCCGTAACATTCCGTGCTCAACTCGATGTTGGCCAGGGGGTCGTCGCGGTGCGCGTCGAAGCCCGCCGACAGCACGATGGCCTCCGGGCGGAAGGCGTTCAGGGCAGGCAGCACCCGTTCGCGGAACGCCTGCCGGTACTCGGCGTCGCCGCTGCCCGCCGCCATCGGGCAGTTGACCGTCGCGCCGCGGCCGCGGCCATCGCCGGTCTCGTGGGCCGCGCCGGTGCCGGGATAGAAGGGGTATTGGTGCAGACTGATGTAGAGCACGGACGGATCCTGCTCGAAGCAATGCTGTGTCCCGTTGCCGTGGTGCACGTCCCAGTCCAACACCGCGATTTTGTCCAGGCCATGCCGTCCCTGCAGGTAGCGAACCAGGATGGCGGCGTTGTTGAACAGGCAGAATCCCATGGCCAGAGCCGTTTCCGCGTGGTGTCCGGGCGGGCGCAGCAACGCGAAGCCGTTGTCTATCGTCCCGTCCGCCAACCGATCCGCCAACTCCAGCGTCGCCCCCGCGGCCCGCAGTGCCACCTCGTAGGAATTTTTGCAGATGCGGACATCGGGTACATCCAGAAAAGGCGCTCCGTTGCGGCAGGCATGTTCGGCCCGGCGCACGTAGTCCGGCGCGTGCACGGCGCGCACCCATTCCTCCTCGCCGCGGCGGGCGGCGAGCTTTCGCAGGCGGGCGAACCAGCTCCTGCCCTGCAATTCTTTCAGGGTCGTCGTCAGTCGCTGGCGCCGTTCCGGGTGGCCCGCGCCCGTATCGTGTTCCAGAAAAAGCGGGTCGTAGAGAAATCCGGTGGCGGTCACGGCGTTGCCCCCGGCGCCGTTCCGGGGCGCGTTCTCCGTCCGGGGCGCCCGCAACGCAAGTGCGGTCGTATGGCCTGTGGCTTGCGCATGGCAGGTCGCTACGGAGCCGCTTCGTGCTCCGGAGCCAGCGTTTTGGCGACGCGGAAACCGACGTAGCTGTACCGTTCCATCATATTTTTGCGGTTGCGGTTGGAAGAACGCAGGTACTGCAGATCGCTGTCCCAGGAACCGCCGCGCACCACGCGCCGCAGGCAGTCTCCCGTATCCCAGGACGACCCGTCCGTTGGCGCCCCGCGGTAACTGCCGTTCCAGCAATCCGACACCCACTCCCACACGTTGCCGTGCATATCGTGTAGGCCGAAGCCGTTTGCGGGGAGGCTTCCCACTGTCGCCGCGTATTCATGGCCGTCCGCGCTGCCGTACGCATTCGCTTGTTCGGCACTCCACGTGTCGCCGAAGGCGTATTTCGTCGCCGTTCCCGCACGCGCTGCGTACTCCCATTCCGCCTCCGTCAGCAGCCGGTACGGTTCGCCTGTTTTGGCACTCAGCCATTCCGTGTAGGCCATCGCTTCGCCCCAACGGACGTTCACCACCGGATTGTCTTTGGCCTTGGGGAACGGGGCCGCGGGAGCCGCCTGGAAAACGTTGTACTCGGCCACCGTCACCTCGTAGATGCCTATCGCCAAGAGGTACTGTATGAAGACCTCATGTGCTGGGCGCTCGTCTTCGGTGCCTTCGCCGCTCAGATCTCCCATGCGGAAACTCCCCATCGGCAATGTCACCATCTCGGGGCAGGTATCGCAGTCCCGGAAACGCCGGCCCGCCGCATTCCCCGCGCGCATGTATTTCTGCTGGGCTTGTTTCAGTCTGGAAGCGCCGGGAATTAGCCCGCTTCCCTCTTGCAGCAGTGTCAGTGCGGCCCCGTTGCCTTCTTTCCGGGCTGTTTCCTCCGCCAACCGCAGGTAGGTGTCCTCGAAGGAGCGGTATGCCCGAGCCAGGAACGGGTCGTCGTTCGGCAGTTCCTCCTGCAATCTGTGCAGGGTAATCCTGGCGGCGGCGACGTCGCGGTCGAGCAATTGCGTCAGCAGCGTCACTTTTACGGGCTCCAGCGGTCCCGATTGTTCCCCGCTTCGCTCCCGGTCCTGTCGGTGCCGGACTTGTTCTATTGCCTGTTCGATATCGGTGTGGGCCGTTTCCAGGAGAGCCGTTTTCCCGGTGATTTGTTCGACACGGTCCAGTATGCCGCGGGCATCGGCGAAGCGGTTTTCCGCGGCAGCTTGTTGCACCGCCGGCAGGTATATCTCGGCGACCTGGTCTCGTGCCCGCTCCGGCGTCGGATCGTCCGGCGGCAACAATCCATCCAGGCGCCGCAAGAGGGACCGTACCCGGGCTTCCCATTCGTCGTCCCCGGCCCGGGGTTGCGCAATCAGCACTCCGAGCTTGACGCGTTCGTCGCTGGCAAACTCGCGCTGCATCTTTTCCCGTTCGGCGCCTGTCGCGCGCGCCAGCGTTTGCGCCTTATTCTTGAAGTCGCGCAGATCGCGGTCGTCCGGGGCAAGGGCCAGGGCCGGCAAGATATAGTTCAGCGCCTGTTGCGGGTTGCCCAGGGAACAGGCTTTGTCCGCGGCCTGTCGGTAGGCGGCGATGAGGCGCGGGCTCTTCAGCAGCGGGTGTTCGGGAGCGGCGACGGCCAGGATCTCCAGCACGTCAGTGATATCCTCGGCCTGATTGTCGGCCAGCAAGTTGCCCGCCGCGAGATGCGCTTCGTATTGCCGGCTTAACTCTTGGAGCAGCAGGGCCTTGCGCTCCTTTACTCCGAAGCGCAGCGCCTCCAGCCACGGGGTGTCGGGATAGAAGCTCTCCGCCCGCTTCAGCATCTGTTCCGCCCGCGGGAAGTCGTAGCTCCCCTGCTCGGGCATCGTAATTTCCTCAACGGCTATCTGGAAGGACCGTTGCAGGGTGTAGCCCGCTATGTCCAGGATGCGCTGGCGTTCGTCCGCGCGGTATCGATCCAGCGTTTCCAGGGTCTGGATGATGGCCTGTTGGTCTCCCTGCTCCAGGACCGTGATCACTTGGTTGATTTGGCGGTGGCGTACGTATTCCAGAACCGGCCAGAGGCCGGCCAGGAGGAGTGCCGCCGTGGCCGCCGTCGCCCAGAGCTTCCAGGAACGTTTGCGCGGCGCCGTGTCGTCCTCCTCTTTTGCCCAGGCTTGGTATTGGCTCTGCCACATTTTGGTCGCCCGCGGAGGCTTGCCCTCCAGTTCCGCCAGCCAGGTGGTGATGTTGGTGCTGCGGTTCTTGCGCTTGAAGGCCAGCGCCTGTCGCAGCGCTTGCATCTGTTGCGGGCTCAGGTCTTTGACGGGGGCTGGCGTCAGGCCTTTGTCACAGGCGACGTTGGCGGGTATTTTGCTGAAGGGGTGCTCGCCGGTAAGCAGTTCGTAGGTCAGGCAGCCCAGTGCGTAAATGTCGTCACAGGGGTCGGGGCTTTTCTGCTCCAGCATTTCCAGGCTGGCGTAGGCCGGGGTGAGCGCGCCCAGTTTGCCGGCGTCGAACAGCGTATGGGTATGATCGCTGGACAGGGGATCGGTCAAGACGCGGGCAATGCCGAAGTCCAGCAGCTTCACGCTCTTGTCATGGAGCATGAAGCAGTTGCTGGGCTTGAGATCGGCATGAACGATGTTCTTCTGGTGAATGTATTTGAGGGCCTTTCCCAGATCCCGGATGATCGGCAACGCCTGCTCGAGGGGCAGCCCGCCGTTAGGGATTACGGTGCGCCGGATATAGATATCGAGCGGCAGCCCCTCCAGCAGCTCCATGAGGATGTAAACCTGGTAGCTGTTGGCGCTGAGCCGGTCGAAGTCGTAAACGGTGACAATGTTGGGGTGAGTCAGCCGCTGCTGCCTGCTGAACTCCCGTTCCATGGCAATGAAGGCCTCGGGATGTTGCTTGAAGTCTTCATTGAGCAATTTGACGGCCAAATAGGGATTCTGGTCTCGGGCCTCCTGCTTCAGCAGGTCTATGCACTTGAAAACTTTGCCCATGCCGCTCTGGCCGATAAGTTTCAGCAATTTGAAGCGATTCCGGATGACACTGCCCACATCCAGCGTCTCCGCCTCGTCCTCTTGTTGCTCCGGCGGTTGGGATTGTGCGTGCAGGGGGTCGTTCGATGGACCGTCTATCTGGCCCTCGTTCGGTTCACGGTTCGGCAGGACGGGCGCGTCGCTGATCTCCGAGGCTGGCAGGAAGTCCAAAAGGCTGGGGACCTTGGTCGGCGCCTCGTTCTCCGCCGCGTTTGCCATGGCCAGCGCGTCTCGCACATCCTGGGCGGTTTTTGCCTCGCGGTCGGCGGAATGCGCAACAGGGGCCGCGTCGCCGTCCGCGGCATTCGGAGCATCCGTCCCCCGCTCCCTGGCGTTCATGGCAATCACGGCCGCACCCTGGCGTTGTTGCTGCGGTTGCTCGGCCCGCATTTTGTCAGCGATATGTGTCTGGCACTGCACAATATGGCGCTTGACAGAGGAGTACAGCCCGATGCTCAGCAATCGTTCTACGTAAGCATGCTCCAGTTGCTCGAGCATGGACTCCGCCAGTTGCGGTTGTTCGTCCAGCAGTTCTTCAAGCCGGGAGCACAGGCGCGCGATCCCGACTTTGCCTTCGCCCAGGGCGACTAAAGTGCTACGGAAATCTGGCATAAAAGGGAGGCGTCTGCCCTTGAGGAATAGGGCAGCATTGTAGGGGCGAGGGCGGGTTTACTGCGAGCCTCCTTGTGTCGCGTACGGTAACCCGACGACCTCAGCCAGAACAGCCAGCTTTGCATTGTTTGCACCGTTTGTTTTGTATGGCTGAATCTCTATTATACCTCCAATATATAGACTAAGTCCATGCCGCAATAGGGGCCCGGACATAGGGCGCCTGGGATGGCGTCGGAGGAGGCCCAAGGGGGCGAGCATCCGCCGGGCATGGCGGGGTTCCGGGGGTTGCGGGAACCGGCTCCTTGAAGGATGGGGCGCAACCCCGTCGCCGCGGCTCGGGTGGTGACCGTGCCGGTTTTGTGCGCCTCCGGTGGGGTGACCGCCGGTTGTGTCTGCCGGCAAAAGCCGGGGCTGGCGTCGGATGCTGTTTTCAGCGCAGCCGGCGTACGATCTCGGCAGTGAATTGCCTCGTGTTGGCGTCGCCGCCCAGATCGGGGGGGCGTACCCCGGCCTGCAGGGTGTCGCCGATGACTTGGCGCAGGCGCTTCCCCAGGCCGTGTTCGCCCACATGTTCCAGCATCATGGTGGCGGCCAGCATCAGGGCGCAGGGATTGGCAACGCCCCGGCCTGCGATGTCCGGCGCGGATCCGTGCACGGCCTCGAAGATGGCTGCGTCGTCGCCGATATTGCCGCTTGCGGCCAGTCCCAGCCCGCCGACCAGCCCGGCGATCTCTTCCGAGAGGATGTCGCCGAACATGTTGGTGGTGAGGAGCAGATCGAATTGCGAGGGGTCAAGCACCAACTGCATGGCGCAGTTATCTACAATGCGGTCCTCGATCTCCAGCCGGTCCCGGTAGCGTTGCCCAATTTCCATGGCGGTCTCCAGGAACAGCCCGGTGAGGGTCTTGAGGATGTTGGCCTTGTGCACGATAGTGACCTTGCGGCGGCCGTGGTCCAAGGCGTAGCGGAAGCCGAAATCGGCGAATCGCCGGCACCCGAAGCGGGTGATGATGCCCGATGCCTCGGCCACGGCCTTGGGATCGCCGGCGATGGGAACGTAGTGCTCTACGCCCACGTACAGGCCCTCGGTGTTTTCCCGCAACAGCACCAGGTCTATGTCCTCGAAGCGCCCACCTCTGTAGAGCGAGCGGGCGGGGCGTACGTTGGCGTAGAGATTGAAGATCTCCCGCAACCGGACATTGGCCGAGCGGAACCCGGTGCCGATAGGGGTGTTCAGCGGCGCCTTCAGCGCGAGCCGGGTTTGCCGGATGCTGGCCAGTACCGGCTCGGGGAGCGCGTCGCCATGCTTCTCCACGGCGGCAGCGCCGGCTTGTTGTCGGTCCCAACGGAAGGGCGATCCCAAGGCATCCAGCGCCTCCAAGGTGGCCGCCATGATCTCAGGACCGACTCCGTCTCCCTCAATGAGGGTCGCTGGTATTGGTTTCATTGTTTGGGCTCCTGCCGCGCCGCGCCCCCGGCCGCCTGCGGGAGGCGGTCGGCGGGTGTCGCCGAAGCGTCCCTGCGCTCAGCTCGGTTGCAAGTCGGCGGCTTGCGAAACGGGGGGGGTGGCGGTGAGGTCGCTGAGGATGCGGGTTGCCTCCCGTAACAGCAGGTCCACTTGATCCAGCAGGTAGTTGCTGCGCTTTTCCTGCCCTTCTTCGTCGGCGTCCCGCTCGCCGGAGAGACGGCCGTCTTCTTCCTTTTGCAACGCAAGCAGCTCCTGATGCTGTTCCCGGCGCTTTGTTTCCCGCAACGAGACCGTGCGCCGCTCCCGGTTCTCCAGGGAGATCTGGATCTCCTTGCGCAGCAATTCGAAATCGGGGTCGGACGCGACCCGCTCCAGATGCTTGCGGCGCAATTGTTCGATGGAGACTGTCGGCGGCGGCAGCGGGGAGTAATCCAGCGGGTGCAACGTGTCCCAGCGCAGGGCGTTCTCCAGGGCGCGTTCGCCGTAGTCGGAGTCGTTCTCGGCGGTGGGAAAGACGATATCCGGCTCTACCCCCCGGTACTGGTTGCTGCCGCCGCTGATGCGGAAAAACTGGGCGATGGTCGTCTTCAGCTTGCCCAGGTCTTCGCTGTCCGACTGGTAGTAGCGATTGAGGTCAAGGATGTTCTGCACCGTGCCTTTGCCGAAAGTAGGCTCGCCGATGATAATCCCGCGCCGGTAGTCCTGGATGGCGCCGGCGAAAATCTCCGAGGCCGAGGCGCTGCTGCGGTCCACCAGCACGGCCAGGGGGCCGGTGTAGAGGACCTCCGGGTCGGAGTCGTGATTGATCTCGATCTTGCCGCGGGAGTCGCGGGTTTGGATGATGGGACCGGTCTTGATGAACATTCCGGTAAGTTCCAGGGCCTCGCGCAACGAGCCGCCGCCGTTGCCGCGCAGGTCAATCACGATACCCTCGACATTCTCTTCCTTCAGCCCGGAGAGCAAATTGCGTACGTCGCGGCTGGTGCTGCGGTAATCTTCGTCGCCGCGGGTCTGGGCCTTGAAGTCCACGTAGAAGGAGGGGATGTCTATGACCCCGATCTGTCGTTCTTCCGGCAATTGGATGGTGAAGGATTGTGCCGCCCGCTGTTGCAGACGCACTTTGTCCCGGGTCAACCGCACGATCCGGGTCGGTCCTTCCGGCCCCCGCCCTTTGGGCAGGATCTCCAGCCGCACGATCGAGCCCTTGGGGCCCCGGATGAGGTCAACCACGTCGTCCAGCCGCATCCCGATCACGTCGGATAGTTGCCCGCTGCTGCCTTGGCCGACGCCGACGATTCGGTCCTCGGCCTCCAGTTCGCCGCTGAGGGCGGCGGGGCCGCCCAGGATCAGCCGCTGGATCGTCGTGTATTCGCCGTTGGTGGAGTGCAGGACGGCGCCGATTCCCTCCAGGGACAGTTGCATGCTGATGTCGAAGTTTTCCGAGGTGCGGGCCGACAGGTAGGAGGTGTGCGGCTCGACGGCTGTGGTAAAGGAATTGATGAAGACTTGAAAAATGTCGTCGCTGTTGCGTTGCATGATGGCCGTCTCTATCGAGCGGTAGCGGCTGGCCAGGGTCTCCCGCGCCTCGGCGCCTTCTTTGCCGGCCAGGTGCAGGGAGAGCAGGTCGTTCTTGACTCGTTTGCGCCAGATCTCGTCGCGTTCTTTGAGGGAGACGGCCCAGGGCCCGTCGCGCCGATCATAGGTGTAGTTCTCGTCCGCGGTGAAGTCGAATTCCCCCTCCAGCAGGGACTGCGCATGGCGCACCGCTTGCTGCACCAGACGGCGGAACTGTCTGTAGATCTCGAAGGCAGGTTCCAGGTTGCGGGTCAGCAAGGCCTCGTCAAGGCGGTAGCGGTATTTGATAGAGAAGTCGTTTACCTGTTCCAGCATGAAGAACTGCCGGTTCGGGTCCAGGGCCTTCAGGTAGTTGTCCAGCACCTGGTCGGAAAGCGCATCGTCCACGCGGACTTTTTTGTAGTGGTAGTTCTTCAGTATGTGCAGGATGATCCCCGTCGCGCGATTGTGTTTGAGGTCCGGGATTAACTGTTCTTCCGGCACGTACAGGAGTTCGCGCTTGGCCGCCGCCGGCGCCGCGGCGGCTGTAGCCGCCGCGAGCGGCAGCAAGATCAGCGCCGCCGCCAACCGGGCGGTGGAACGTTTCCAGGTGCTTTGCATGGCCATACCTCGTTTATTGTCTATGCGCGGGGCTGGCGGGGAGCGATGCGTCTCCACCGCGGCCCCGGCCTTGTATCGCTATTATAATGCGTCGTTGCCGCCAAGTCAGCGTCCCGCTGTCTTTCTGTCCGGTTTTTGCGGCCCGCGGGTAGCTCTGCGCGCGGGGATTCGGGATATAATCGAGCGATGAGAACGGTCTGGCCCCTGTCAGTTTTCTCCCGCGGGCGGAGTCTTTACGGTCTGCGGTCGCTCGCCGCGCTGATTCTTGTGCTGGGCGCCTTCCCGGGCGCCTCGGGGGCGGCGCGCGGCGGGGAACGGGACTGGCCGCCGCCTCCGGGGAGGCTGCTGGATGTCGCTGGCCACCGGATGCATATCCATTGCCTGGGAGAGGGGGGGCCGACCGTAGTGTTCGACTCCGGTCTGGGGGGCATGTCGCTGGAATGGCGCGAAGTCCAGCGGCTGCTGGCGCCGCGGTTGCGGGTCTGCGCTTATGACCGCTCCGGGTATGGCTGGAGCGAGCCCAGCGCGGGAGATCGCCTCAGTTCGCAGCTGGCCGGGGAATTGCAAGTATTGCTGGAGGCCGCGCAGCTGGCGCCCCCTTACGTGCTGGTAGGCCATTCTTTCGGCGGCTATAACGTGCGTTACTTCGCGGCTGCCTACCCGGAGCGCACGGCGGGGCTGGTATTGGTGGACGCTTCGCATCCGGAGCAGGCGGAGCGCATCCCGCAGGTCGGCGTACCCCAAACCGGCAGGCGGCTGGTGCACCGCCAGGAGGCGAGCATATTGCGGATGGTGCGGATGTTCCAGAGCCCTTACCTGAGGGAGCAGTTGCGGCATTATCCGCAAGAAATACGCGACCAGGTGTGGTCTCTGGTCACCTCGGGGACGGCGATTGCCGCCCAGCGGCTTGAATTGCGCAGCTTTAACCGCAGCGCGCACGAGGTCTCTGCCCTCAGTTTGCCGCCGGGATTGCCGCTGGCGGTGGTGAGCCGCGGCCGGCGGGTCTGGGCGGAGACTCCGCTGGGGGATGCCCGGGAGACCGTCTGGGACGAGATGCAGCGCGAGTTGGCCGCTCTAAGCGGCGACAGCCGCCGCTGGATTGCCGAGCAAAGCGGTCACATGGTGCACCTGGAGCAGCCCGGGAAGGTGGCGGAGGCGGTGGTGTGGGTGGCCGGCCGCGCCTGCGCGCGTCTGCGGCAATCCCTGCGGCAGGCCGATTGCCAGCGCCTGCTGTGAACGCCGCCGCGAACGTTCAGGACGGGTCTTCGTCCGCGGCGGATCGCTCCTCGATCCCCAGCAGCTCGATCTCGAACACCAGGGTCGCATCGGGGCCGATGGTGGGCGGCGAACCCTCGCGGCCGTATCCCAGGGCGGGAGGGATGTAGGCGCGCCACTTGGCGCCGACCCGCATTTTAGGCAGCAGGCGCTGCCAGCCGCGGATCATCCTCTTCAAGGGTAGCGACGCCGGCGCGCCGCCGCGGTGGGAACTGTCGAATTCCTCGCCGTCAATCAAGCTGCCCCGGTAATGCACCCGCACGATGTCGCTCAGCCCCGGCCGCCTTCCCTGGCCTTCCCGCAGGATTTCGTACAGCAGGCCGTCCGCCAACTCCGTCACCCCCTCGCGGTTCCGGTTTTCGGCGAGGAAGCGGCGCCCCTCCTCGCGGTTTTTGTTCCCCAACTCTCGCCATTGGCGCAGCCAGTCCTCCTTGTACAGCAGCAGCAGTTTGGCGATCTCCGGCTCTTCCAGGCGCAGCGGGCGCTCCGTGAGCGCATCCTCGATCCCCTGGGAAAAGTTTTGCATCCGCAGCCGCGATTTGTGAATGGACAGGTGGCGGCTGTAATGCACGCCCAGGGAATAACTGGTGTCCTTCGACGCCGCCGCTTCCGGCTTGCCGGCCCGGTTGCGCTCGAAGGCGATCAGCAGGGAGGACATGGTTTGGGTCGGGAGTCGGAACTTGCGGCCCGTCAGGGCGTCCCGGACCCCGGAGACGAACGCGGTCGCGTCCAACCGGATCCCGGAGGCGATCTGCCGCGTATCGCGGCCGAACTGCACCCCCAGGGCGTAACTGGTCTGTTCCGTGGCCAGCTCCGCGGCAGCCGCCGCCCCGGCGAGCAGCAGGGCGCAGGCGGCCAGGGCGGGCGCCGGCGGCAAGGGCCTCACCGCGCCCCCTGCAACTGCGTGGCGGGGAGGTAGTAGCCCAGCAACTCCCGCCGCCAGAGGGCGTTGTTGCGCCGGCGTTCGTCCGGGGCGGTGTAGCTGTAGCGGTACAGCAGGGCGCGGACGTACCGCGGCGGTTGGTCGGGGAAGGGGTTGTAGTCGAACAGGGCAATCACCGGCGGGCTGTTCCGCAACAGGCGATACACCAGGTTGCCAACCCAGGGATGCTCCCTTGCCGTGCCGAGGACGGCGAACCAGCACTGCCAGTCCAGCCGCGGCTGGTGCGGGAAGATCCACGGCAGCCCCCTGGCGGTGGGGCCGGGTTTGTAGCGGAAGGAATACTCTTGCCAGGAGCGGCGGTCCCGGCTGCCCTCGAGCACGAGTTCCAGGCGTTGCGTCGTCATCACCGCGAATACGCCGTAGGGATTGACGATACGCAGGGGGCGCAGGAACCGTTCCGCGGCGGCCGCGCCCGGCAGTTCCTGGGCGGCGAACAGACGCCAGAACTGGGAGGCGTTGATCGTTACCACCGTTGCGGCCAGCGTTGCGGTCGCCCACCGGATTGCCGCCCGCGGCGGCGGGGAGGCGGTAATCTCGGTGCGCCACCTGGCAGGCAAGACGCTTCGCAATGCGGCATCGTCGTACAGAGAGAGGCACAGCAGCATGGTCAAAAGATTGAAAAAATTATAGTTGCCGGTCAGCAGTATGCACAACTCCAGGAGCAGGATCGCGGCGCCGGCCAGGAAACGCGCCTGGCGCGGCAGGAAGATCAGGAATACCGCGGCCAATTCGATGCCCAGGGTGGCTGCCGCCGAGAACCGGTGCCACGCATCGGGCAGATGGTGCGCGTACCAGGCCAGGGGCGTGGGCAGCGGCTGGGTCTCGTAATGGTATTGCAGGGCGGTCAGGGCAGCCCAGGAAGGGTCGCCGCTCAGGAGTTTCACCGCCCCGGACAGAAACACGAAGCGGAACAGCAGCCAGCGGTACAGCCACAGGGAGAGCGCCGAGCCCGGGGAGAGGAAAATCGCCAGGAACCCCGCCTCCAGCAGCAGGAGGTCCCATTGGAACCGCAGGAACACCTGCCCGGCGTGACACAGCGACAGGTACATCACGAACGCGAGCGCGGCGGCGAGACGCCCGCCTTTGCCCAGCAAGATAAGCGCGGCCAGGAACCATCCCGCCAGACAGACGGCATGCAGGGCGAGGTCGCCGGAATGCAGCCAGAACAAAGTGGGAATGCGCCAGTAGGCAGAGCTCCCCAGCGCCTCGCGCGCCAGCTCCAGGTAGTCGCTTATCGGCAGGATGCCGCGGCTGCCCACGAGTCCCTCGATCTGAACCCAGAGCGAATAAAAGGCGATCGCATATACGGCGCCCAGCCCGCGCAGCAACAGGGCGCAGCTCAGTTCGTAGCGCGACGGGGGAGGCGGGCGGCGCCCCCAGAGCAGGCAGCTGATGCCGCTCAGCAGCCGCCGGTGCCGGGAGAGAAAGCGGTAGCCGAATTCGCTGATCGCGGCAAAGCCGGGCAGGCGCAGATACAGCCGCAGCCAGTGGCCGTGACCGGGCGCCAGGGCCAGGATCCGGTACGCCGCTTCGGCGCCTTGGCAGCGGCGGCCGTCCGACAGAAACAGCTGGATGGAGCGGCGGAAGGCGGCGACCGGCAACTCCGGGTAGTCTTGCGCCGCGTCCTGATAGGGACGGTAATCGGCCCGGTCGCCGGTGCGTTGCCGCCAGTAACCGACCCAGTAACGGCAGATATTGCAGGCGCCGTCATAGATCAGCAGGCAACGGGGCGGGGCGCTCACTCCGGCATGGCGCAGGGGCGTCGGGCAGCGAAGTCTTGCAGTTGCATCGCCGCCTGTTCCAGGGTCTCGGTTTCCGTTCCCCGCCTCCCTGCGCTCAGCAACCGGCGCCAGCGACGGCTGCCCGGCTGTCCGTGCAGCAGGCCGAACAAGGGCTGGACCAGGCTTTGGAAGCGGGTGCCGCGGCGCAGTTCGCGGCAGGCATAGCGTCGGTAGGCCCGGAAGATCTCCTGGCGCGGCGGCGGCGTCCGCCGGGCGCCGAAGATCGCCGGGTCGGCGGCGGCCAGCAGGTAGGAGTTATGGTAGGCGGCGCGCCCGATCATGATCCCGTCCACGAGGCCCAGTTGCGCGCCGGCTTCCTCCAGGCAGGAGATGCCGCCGTTCAGAACGATCTCCAACTCCGGGAAGTCTCGCTTCAGCCGGTGGACGCGGCCGTGTTGCAGCGGCGGGCGGGTGCGGTTCTCTTTTGGGCTCAGCCCCCGCAGCCATGCTTTGCGCGCGTGCACGATAAAACCGCGGCAGCCGGCGGCGGCGACCCGCTCCACGAATCCGGCCAGGTGCCGGTAGCTGTCGCAGCGATCGACGCCGGTACGGGTTTTGACGGTGACCGGTGTCGCGACCCGTTCGCACATGGCCGCGACGCAGTCCGCCACTTGCGCCGGCTGCGCCAGCAGACAGGCCCCGATCCGGCCGCTGCTCGCCGCCTGGCTGGGACAGCCCACATTGAGGTTGATTTCGTCGAAGCCGGTCCGCTCCGCCATGCGCGCGCACTCGGCGAGCGACTCCGGGTCCGAGCCGGCCAACTGTAGCGCCAGCGGGCGCTCGGCGTCATCGCAGCGCAGCGGCAGGGCGCCGCGCAACAGCGCCTGGCAAGGGATCATCTCCGTGTACAGCAGGGTGTGGCGGGAGAGGGTCCGTGCCAGGCGCCGGAAGTGCCGGTTCGTCCAGCCCATCATCGGCGCCACCGAGAGGCGCCGGTCCGGGGACGCGCGCGGCGGGGCCGGATTCGGGGCTGCCGCGTTCATCCCGCTGCCGCCGGGGCGTAGTGTATTCGCAGCAGGCGGGCGGTAAAGTGCGGGCGCAGGTAGAAACTCCAGGACACGCCGTCCTCGCCGGCGGGGGCGCCTTGCGGGCGCAGTTGCAGGTAGTTCCCGTAGCGCCCGTCCAGGAATTCCGTCCCTTCCAGGCGCAGGATCTGGAGCAGTTCTTCCCAGTCGGCGCGCAGCACTTCCGCTTCGCCCGGCGTCGGCGACCAGAGCCAGGGCATCCCGACCCGGCGCTGCGCCGGAGACAGCCCCGGTTCGGCCAGTACCGGCACCCACAGTACGCGCGCCAGTTTGCGGCGCAGCGCGGAGTCTTCCCATACGGGGGCGGTGTCGCGTTGCCGGGAGACGGCGCAGACGAAGGTGGACTCCAGCGTGCGCCCGTCCCGGCTGACGGGCAGGCTCTTGAGCTCGATGCCCAGGGCGGAGAAATCGGGGCGGGAACGGGGGCCGGCGTCGGTGCCTAAGGCCGCCTCGAGCAGCCGCCCGACCCAGCCGCGGTCGCGGCGCAGGTCCCGTGGCGGGCAGGCGCCCAGTCGCCCCGCGATCTCGCCCAGGGTGCGGCCCGCCAGCGCCCGGCCGCGGGTGCGCAATTCGTCCTCGTCGGCGGGAGGCAGGGGCCGGTACATGCTCAGTTTTCTCCCAGCATCTCCAGGATGGCGCCGCGCAGGCGTCGCCGCCGGGCCGGGTCTCGCACCCTGCCGCCGCCTTTGCCGGCGAGGAAAAAGAAGTCCCTGACGCGCTCGCCGTAGGTGGCAATCTTCGCCCCCTGAAGTTGCAGTTCCGAACGCCGCAAGGCCGTGCCGATCCGAAACAGCAGTCCCGGCCGGTCCATGGTGGCGACCTCCATGATGGTGCGGTCGTTGTCCGGATCGTCCAGGAAATCAATGCGGGTTTCGATCCGGAAACTGCGCGCCTGTCGCGACGCCAGCCGGCTGACCTGCAACGGTATATCGGGCCGGGCCAGGACGTGTCGCAGGCGCTGGGCGATCTCGCGCGCCCGCTGCCCGCTGCCTACGCGCTCGCCGCTGCGCTCCAGCACGGAGTAGCTGTCCAGCGCGCCGCCGTTCGAGGCGGTAACGATGCGGGCATCTACGATGGACAGGCCGAGTTGGTCCAGCGTCCAAGTGGCGGCGATGAAACTGCGCCCCCGTTCCGGCAGATGCAGGAACACCTCGGTGCAGTCGCGCGAGGTGCGGCGGTTGACCAGGACCAGCGGCTGCTCCGGCTGCCGCCGGCTAACGATGCCGCGGGCGTGCCAGGCGATCTCGTCGGCACGGTAGCGCAGAAAGTATTCCTCGCCCAGCCGCTGCCATAGCCGCTCTGCCAGCGACCGGCAGCCGTTGCCGAGTAGCGACAAGGCCTGTTCGCGCGTCCCGCGGATCCGCTCTCGTTTGGCGATCGGCCTGCCGCGCCCCCGGCGCAATGCCTGCAGGACGCGGTCGTACAGGGTGCCCAGCAAGTGGTTCTTCCAACTGTTCCACAATTTGGGGTGCGTGCCGCTGATATCCGCCACTGTCAGCAGGTAGAGGTAATTCAGCTGATCCTGGTCGCCCACCTTTTCGATAAAGCGCTCGATCACGGAGGGGTCGTCCAGGTCTTCGTGTTGGGCCGTATGCGACAGCAGCAGATGGTACTCCGTCAGCCAGGCGACCAGTTGGCAGTCGTACTCGCCCAGCCCCAGGTAATGGCAGAAATCCAGGGCCTCCTGCGCCCCCAGCAGGGAGTGGTCGCCGCGGCGTCCCTTGCCGATGTCGTGCATCAGCGCCGCCAGGTACAACAGCGGTCGCTTGGGGATCTGCCGCATGATCTCGTGGCACATGGGGAAATCGGGCGAGCGTCCGGCGGCGAATTCGTCCAGCCGCTCCAGCACCGCCAGGATGTGCGCGTCCACGGTGTGGATGTGGAACAGGTCGAACTGCATGCGCCCCTCGATGTCTCCGAAGGCGGGCAGCACGGCGGCCAGCACTCCGTAGCGGTGCATTTGCCGCAGGGCCCGCCCGACTCCCCGCGGCTGGCCGATGATCTCCAAAAACAAGCTGCGGGTCCGCAGGTCGCCGCGGAAGTTGTCGTCCGCGCGCTTGGCGCTGTCGCCAATCAGGCGCATCGTCGTTGTCGCCAGGCCGTCCAGCCGCTCCTCCTGCATGAGCAGCAGGAAGGGTTCCAGAAGGGCGTGCGGATAACGCTGGAATACCCTGGGATCGCGGGCCTCCAACTGGCCGTCCCGCTCCCGGAAGCGGCGATTCAGCCGGGTTTCGCTGTGCCTGGCCCGCGGCGCGATCCGTTCTCCGAGTTGCCGCAACAGAATCTCGTTCAGCAGGCCGATCCTGCGGGCTGCGCGGTAATACTCCCTTGTGAACCGTTCCACTCCGGCATTGCCCGGAGCAGTGTGGCCCAGCAGTGGCGCGATGCGCCGCTGATAGTCGAACAGCAGGCGTTCCTCGCGCCGGCCCGCGAGCATGTGCAGGGCGTAGCGTATGCGCCACAGGAGCGCCCGGCTCTCCTCCAGCGCGCGGCTCTCTTCGGGCAGCAGCAAGCCCTGCCGGCGCAGGTGGCGCCAGGGGTCGCCGCCAAAATGGCGTATGGCGACCCAAGCCACGGTATGGATGTCGCGCAGGCCGCCCGGTCCGTCTTTGATGTTGGGTTCCAGATTGTGCCGCCCGACCCGGTTGTGGCGCTCCTCCTGTTCCCGCAACTTGCCCTGGAGAAAGCGGCGCCCGGGGCAGATCCGCTCCGCTGCGATGGCGGCGCGCATGGCCTCCGCCAGGTCGGCGCGGCCCAGCAGCGGCCGCGCTTCCATCATGGCGGTCAGCACGGAGAGATCGGCGCGGGCCGCGCGCATGCACTGGCTCGCGGTGCGCACGCTGTGACCGATCTGCAGCCCGGCGTCCCAGAGAGAAACGAGGAAGCTTTCGACTGCGGCGCTGGCGGCGGCGCCCATGCGCCCGCGGTGGAGGATCAGCAGGTCAATATCGGAGTACGGGTGCAGCTCGCCGCGGCCGTAGCCGCCCACGGCCGCCAGCGCCAGCTCCCCCCCGGCCAGGGCGGAATGCCGCCGCCAGGCCCGGCGCAACAGGCGGTCCGTCTGCCGGCTTTGCTCGCGCACCAGCGTCTCAATGGACTCGTTGGCCAGGAACCTCCGATCCAGGGCGTCCCGCTGGCGGCGCAGTTGCAGGCGCCAGGGCGCCGCCGGCGCGCCGCTCTCCGCCGGCCGCTCCGGACCGGGGCCGCCGGCAGTCGGGAGGCGCCCTGGGCGGTCCTTCAGAATCTCTCCTCCTCTCGCCGGGTCAGCACTTCGCAGGCGCTTGCCGTAATCAGTATGGTGTGTTCCCACTGGGCGGAAGGGCTCCGATCCCGGGTGACCACGGTCCAGCGATCGTCCAGCAGCTGTACCCGCCGCTTGCCGGCGTTGAGCATGGGTTCGATGGTGAAGGTCATGCCCGGGCGCATCGTGACGCCGGGGTCGTGGCTGCGGTAGTGCAGTACCTGCGGGTCTTCGTGGAACTCCCTGCCGATGCCGTGGCCGCAGTATTCGCGCACCACCGAAAAGCGGGACGCCTCGGCGTGATCCTGGATCGCCGCCCCGATCGCGCCGAGGTTGGTCCCGGGGCGTGCCGCCCGGATGCCTTTTTGCATGCATTCGTAGGCCACTTCGACCAACCGCCGGGTGCGGGCGGGGGGCGTGCCCACCAGGAACATTTTGCTGGTGTCGCCGTGGTAGCCGTCCTTGATCACGGTCACGTCTATGTTGACGATATCCCCCTTGCGCAGTCGGCAATCGTCGTTCGGGATGCCGTGGCAGACGACATGGTTGACCGAGGTGCAGATGGAGCGCGGAAAGCCGCGGTAGTGCAGCGGCGCCGGGATCGCCTGCTGCTCGTTGACGATGTACTCGTGGCAGAGCCGGTCCAATTCGCCGGTGCTGACGCCGGCCCGCACGTGCGGGCCGATCATTTGCAACACCTCGGCGGCCAACCGCGAGGCGACTCGCATCTTTTCTATTTCCTCGGCGGTTTTGATGGATATGGCCATGGGACTGCTATTGTACAGGTTCGGATACACAGGGGGCGGCGCCA
>JAPPQA010000148.1 GCA_028817255.1 Gammaproteobacteria bacterium
CCGTCCCAGACAACGACACTTCCGGCGGAAAACCGGCGCTCGTGCAATATCCGGGCTAGTTCGCACAGTCCATATCAACGAGCTCCACATAGAAGCCTTTTTGACCTAAGGGACCTAAGGGACCTAAGGGATATAACGATACCCTCCCTTGTGGGTGTATACGTTGCATGGCTGTAGTGACTTTGATGTTATCCAAATGGCCATCGAATACGGTAAACGAGTAACATTTTTCTGTAACAGAGGCCAAGTTACTATCGTCAAAAACTTTCAAGCGTATATTATATTGCCCTATTAGAAATAAATTGAGAAGTGCATCACTGCGGGATTTGAACTCCCTGAACAGTTCGTCGCTGAGATCATAATAGTAAGGGCCGAGGAAAGGCCCGTTGGAATAATTTTCTAAAGCCTCCGAACTAATTTTTGCCATTATTTTACCGTGTTGGATTCTAGTGGCATCGTCCAATTTCTCTTGGAAATGGACATACGTGTTCCATACTTCATCAGGAAGTATCACTATATTGCCGAACGGAGTTTGCGCATGAAACCCGGCCGGCAAACCGTATGGCAAAGTAGAGGCCTCTTGGTAGAATTCTGCCGAAAAGGTTTTTTCAAAAACGGGGGGGGCCTGCTTTGTGAGGATGAGCTCAATTTTGGAGACTGTGACCAGAGATTTCCCAGAATTGTTAATCTGTAGAAAGGGGTGCAGTAAAAGATTTCCAAGAAATTGATTCACACGAAGTCCTTTCACTGTGAGGCTCAAGTCGGGTGAGGCAAAATAACTGGGGATAGGAGGAAGCTGGGAAAGCGTGAGCGCAAGCACCGCAACTGTAAAAGAGAGCCATGTAGATATATGCTTGGTCTTCATGAAATACTCCACTTCCCGCCGCTTAACCCAACAATAAGCGGTCGAACAGAATGTAGCGTAAGTTTGTAGGTCTGTAGGCCCAAAGAGTTTTTCAACATGTCCAGAGGTGGCCAAATTTCCCGACCGAGAACCAAACCATGCTATCTTTCGTTCCTGTACATTCTCTCGCTCGCCTTGCGGCACTGCGCTTGCCGGTAGCGAAGGGGTTCTCGTTATCCCGGCTGTCCCCGTTGGAACTGTCGGGATAGCGGACAGATTTTAACCGTCTTTAAGAATGTTCCAATTCTACTCGATTTTGCAAAGTTCCGTAGAGGTCCAGTACATCTGGTACTCGGGATGGCGTAAGAGGAGGTTTTTAAGGGCGGGAGCATTCCGAGGGATATAGTAGGGGTCTCTGGGTGTTGTAAAACACCAGCCAATCCGCCAGGGCCCGGTTGAAGTCCTCCAGGCTGGCGGCGTGCGGCCGCTCTTGCTCGATGCGGCCCAGGCGAACGCCATACGGCTGTGCAGGTCGATGAAGGTAAATAGGTAGCGTCAACTGAAAGACTTTATCCACCGCGCCGAGACCCGCTTCCAGCGCCATCCTGGCGACGGCCCGGGACGGCGCCGCCGAATTCGGCGTCAACCAGCATACGGCCTTCTCCGGCTCGTGCATTGTCGGCAACGGGTGAGCCGCCCATAGATCGGACCACTTCCCGAAAGCTGACGCCTCCTCCAGGTTGGCCACCATCAGCGAATGCGCCTGCCCGACGCCGTTGCGCCAGCGGCAGCGCCTGCGCGAACGAGGCCAAGCGTCGCCGCGCCGCCTTCCTGGCCGCTTACCGTTCCGGCACCGTCAGGTGTTTGTTGAGCCACCTCCTTGATAGGAATATAAGTATATGCTTATTAAGCATTTATTATTGAGCAGACGCACGAGAAATTTGTGCGAGATTCTTACAAGGCATAGCTCTCCGCAAAACGCCAGTCTGTAATCGGCATGCACGGCCCCGCAAAACCGTGCCGCCGCCCACCAGCAGAAAAACCGTGCCGGAAGGATATGCCGTGTGCCAGGCGGCACGCTGAAATAACGAGCCGCCATGAGGGTTTCCCACACCCATCCTGGAGCTGTGCAGTGCCCCGTCCGTCACACAGCGCCGTTCCATCCGGCATTGCCCGCGGACGGTGGGCAATGCTCAGGCGCCTTGCCCTCCCAACGCTTCCAGTACGGCGCCCATGACCCGGTTAATCTCCGCGAAGCGCCGGCGATCCGACAACAATTCGCTTGCCGATTGAACGTACCGGGACGGCTTAAGCGCGTCGCCACAATTTTCAATCAATGCGCTGGCCGTTTGCGGCGTCATTTCCAGATGAAATTGCAGGGCCACTACCCGGTCCCGCAAGACGAAACCTTGGTTCCGACAGGCTTGGCTGGCCGCGAGCGGACAAGCGCCCCGAGGAATATCGAAAGTATCGCCATGCCAGTGAAACGCCTCAAGCCGGGGCGGGAGCGCCTGCGCCAGAACCGTATCCGCCGCCTCGGGCAGGCGGCGAATGTCGAACCAGCCGATCTCCGGTTGCCGATTCCGATACACCTTTGCCCCCAACGCATCGGCGATAATCTGGGCGCCCAGACATACCCCCAACACCGTCTTGCCGGCCTCGATCGCCTGGGCGATGAGTGCCTTCTCAGGACGCAGCCAGGGGTATTCCTCCTCGTCGCGTATGCCCATGGGCCCGCCCATGACGATGAGCCAGTCCATATCCTCCACTGCCGGTAGCGGCTGTCCGGCGTATAGACGGGTGGCCTTCAAATCGGCGCCTTGGCCCCGCAACGCAGGCTCCATGCTGCCCAATCCCTCAAAGGGCACGTGCTGTAAATAGCGTACTCTCAAAGCAGTCTCCCTCCGGTCTCCTCGCTACACGCCATCGCGGCCTGCCTGCCGCAAAAGACCGTAGCGCCTATATTTTCCCCGGCCTCCACAACGGAGGCAACGGCACCTTGCAATACCCCAACCGGGGCCTGCGCCGGGGGCCCGTGCCGACCTGAGCAATATCCCGTCTCCGTGAAGACCCCACAAAATTCTCTATGAAATCGGATACATACGATATGAGACCGCTACCGGCAAAGAAATGCGATTGCCCAGGCGCGGGTGGCCTCGACGGCCTCGTCGCAGGAGCCGCGCGCCCTCTACCCTCATTGCGGCGAATCAGTCTGTGCAAAAACCCTATGGGCATGCAGCGAATAAAGCCTACTCCGCCATTTCTGCCTTTTACCTCGTCATTCCGGCGAAAGCCGGAATCCCGCATAGAAAGCGCGCGCCTCGCGCTCCTTTTAAAGGAGGGGCGGGCCGTCCGGCTCTGCAATGTGCGCGTTCCGCGCTCTATTTGCGCTGGATTCCCGCCCCTGTTCAAGCCAGGGGCAAGCTCTGCGCGGGAATGGCGGATATTTGCCATATAATCCCTTTCTGGCCTTAATCAAGCCCCATCCAAGCCCCGGTCGGCACC
>JAPPQA010000149.1 GCA_028817255.1 Gammaproteobacteria bacterium
ATTCCCGCCTGCGCGGGAATGGCGGATATTTGCCATGCCAGTGGGTAGTTTTTCGCGCGGATCTGGATTTTCGGAGTTTTTACACAGCCTGTTTCGCCGGAATGATGGAAGGCACATATACAGCACGGGAATGGCGGGATGGGAATCTTTTCTCCTCGATTGCGTAACGGCTTGTGGCCGTTGCCTGGGCCTTGCGCGTCAGTTCTGGCTCAGCGCCTGGCGCCGGGACGCCAACAAAGTGCCTTCCGGCGCGCGGCGGGAGAAAAAATCCAGCACTCCCCGGGAGATGGCATGCGCGATCCGGTTCTGATACGCCGGGTCCAACAACCGCTTCTCCTCCTGCGGGTTGGAGATAAAGCCGGCCTCGACCAGGATAGAGGGGATGTCGGGAGCGCGCAAAACCATGAATCCGGCAGACTCCACGTGCCGCTTGTGCACCCGGCCGGCCGGCGCCGCCTTGCGAAGCTGAGCCAATACCAGCTGGGCGGCCTCGATGCTGGATTCCAGGGCGGCAGTCTGCGACAAGTCCAGCAGCACCGAGGCAAGCAAGTCGTCCTTGTCGGAAATGCTCACCCCGCCGATGAGGTCGGCGGCATTCTCGCGCTGCGCCAACAGGCGGCCATGCTCGCTGCTCGACCGCTTGCGGGAAAGCACATACACCGAACTGCCGCGCACCCGCGGGTCGCGGAAGGAATCGGCATGGATGGAAACGAACAGGTCCGCCTTCCGCTCACGCGCCTTGCGTACGCGGGCGCCGAGTTTCATGTAATAGTCCCCCTTGCGCACCATCACGGGGCGGATCCCCGGCATCCGCGCCAACCGCTTCTCCAGTTGCCTGGCGATCTGCAACGCGATGACCTTCTCGCGGCTGCCGTGCGGCCCGGTCGCGCCGGGGTCGGCACCGCCGTGGCCGGCGTCAATCGCCACGATGACATCGCGCAGGGGCTGCGCCTCGGGCAACGGTTGCCCCCGGCGTAACGGCGGCGACAACTTTGCGCTCCTGGACTCGCTCCCTGGTTCGCTCCTGGGTGCGCCCCTGGGTGCGCTCCTGGGCCTGCTTCTGGACTCGATCTTGTATCCACCCTTGCGGGCCGCGCCTCCCTTGCCGGGCATGCGTTTCGCCGGCGTTCGCCGTTGCGGCGACAACAGGTCCAGCACCAGGCGGTGACCGTGGCGGCCATTCGGCAGCAACAGGAAATCCTTCGCCTTCGCCGGCCGCTTGAGGTCCAGCACCAGCCGCCAATCGCCGTTGCCGCGCGGCGCGGAGCGCAGCCCCCGCAGATAGTGGTCCGCCCGCGCGATCCTGGGGAAACGCCCGTGCCACCGCGCCTGTTGCAGGTCCAACACCACACGGTGCGGATCCTGAAGGCTGAAGACCTTGTAGCGCACCGGTTGCGAGAGATCCAACACCACGCGGGTATGCTCCGGCGCCGCCCAGGCGCGCAGTCCCTTCACTTGCGCGGCGTCCGCCGGCAGGCCGCAGGCAAACAACAGAACGCCGGCGGCGGCACGAGACAGGGTTTGGCCGCCCCTCGCAGAGCGCCATTCTCCTGCCGATCTAAGGTTCATTATCATAAAAGCATCTTATGATATTATTTTTATAGAATAAATGATCTAGCGGCCCTTAGCAAGCCATCGCCGGAAGGACGATCCGCGCATAAGCGAATCCGCCGCCCGGCAGCTGCCATTCCCAACTGCGCCAGCAAATCCGGCGGCGGCAACAGATCGCCGGCCCGTTCCGGCCATTCCACCAGGACCAGCGCATCTTCGGCGAAATATTCCCGTATTCCCAAAAATTCCGCCGCCTCCGACCCGCCTTGCAGACGGTACAGATCCAAATGATAGACGGGAGGCAGACCGCGGAGCGCATACGTTTCCACCCAGGCATAGCTGGGGCTGTGCACGGCGCCCGCATGTCCCAGGCCACGCAAAATACCGCGCACCAGCGTGGTTTTGCCGGCGCCGAGTTCGCCCTGCAGGTAGATGCGCGCGCCCTGGCGGCAAGAGGGCGCCAGGCAGGCGCCCAGCCGCTCCATGGCCTCCGCCCCGGCGACGTTCAGCGACAGGGATTCGCCAGCCGCCGCAACCATGGCAACAGGTCCGTGGCTTGCAGGCCACGCTCGCCTTCCGCCGCCGCGGCGGCATCGCCGGCGGCCGCATGCAGGCAAACGCCCAGGCGGGCCGCCTCGCCGGCATCCAGCCCCTGCGCCCACAGGGCGGCGATCACGCCGGTGAGGAGGTCGCCCATGCCGCCTACGGCCATCCCCGGGTTGCCGGCGTCCAGCACCGCCATCCCCCGCGCATCGGCGACCAGGGTGCCCGCGCCCTTGAGCACAACCGTGCCGCCGTAGCGGACCCGCAACTCCGCCGCGGCGGCGAAACGATCCGCCTGCACCTCGGCGTTGCCGCAACCCAGCAAACGGGCCGCCTCGCCGGGGTGGGGGGTCAGGATCCAATCGTCGCGGCGCTGCGGGTCTTCGGCCAGAAGATTCAGGGCATCGGCGTCCAGCACCAGGGGCCGGCGCGCCTCCAGGGCGCGCGCCAGCAAGCGGGCGCCCCAGCGGGCGCGCCCCAGCCCCGGCCCCACCGCCAGCGCCGTCGCCCGCGCCAGCAAGGGAGACAGCGCGGCGGCCTCCTCTACCCCATGTGCCATGACCTCCGGGGGATAGCCGCTCCCTTGCGCGTGGCAGTTGCGGGTCGCCACAGAGACCAGGCCCGCGCCCACGCGGCCGGCAGCGGCGGCGGCAAGTCGCGGCGCGCCGCCGAAGCCGCGCTCTCCTCCGACCACCAGGACATGACCGAAGGCGCCTTTGTGAGCATGGCGCGGCCGCGGCCGCAAAAGTCCTTCCCAATCGGCGAGCTCCAGGCGCCGTGCCGCCGACGCGAGGCCGCGGCCGATGGCGGGCGGCACCCCGAGCCCGGCAAAATACAGCCGGCCGCAATACTCTCCCCCGGCGGCGGTCAGCAAGCCCCGCTTCAGGGCGATGAAGGAGATCGTGGCCCGCGCCCGCACCGCCGCCCCAAGGGGGCAACCGCTATCGGCGTGCAGGCCGGAAGGAATATCCAGCGACAGCACGGGCGCCGCGCAATCATTCGCCGCCGCCACCGCAACTCGCAGTGCGCCGCCGACTTCCCGGTTCAGCCCGGTGCCCAGCAGGGCGTCCACCACGACATCCGCATCCGCCAGCGGCGCCGCGGGCAACGCGGCACTCTCCCCACCGGCCTCCCGCCACCGCTGCTCGACGGTGGCCAGGATGCCGTCGGCGGGCGGCGGCGCGGAGAACGGACGCAACACGCGCGCCGACAAGCCGTCGCCACGCGCCAGCCGGGCCAGTACCAGGCCGTCGCCGCCGTTGTTGCCCGCCCCGCACAACACGAGCAGACGACGGGCGCCGGGCCAGGCCGCCCGCAACAGGAGGTATGCGGCCCGTCCGGCGCGTTCCATCAACGTCAGCGCGGGGATGCCGTGTTCGGCGGCGGCGATGCGATCTATCTCGCGCGCCTGTTCGGCGAGATACAGTTCCCGCGGCAATGTAGGGCCCGCCTGGATCAAGGCGCCCTCAGCGACGGAAAAAGCGCTGGCGGTAAAAGCGCAGTTCCTCGATGGAGTCCCGGATGTCCTGTTGCGCCAGGTGCTGACTCTGCTTGGCGAAGGGCGGCAACTCTGGCGCCCAGCGCCGGTACAATTCCTTGACCGTACTGACGTCCAGATTGCGGTAATGGAAATAGCGCTCAAGTTCCGGCATCCAGCGGTACAGAAAGCGGCGGTCCTGGCAAATGCTGTTGCCGCACATCGGAGAGCGGTTCGGCGGCGCCTGCCCGCGCACAAATTCCAGCGTGCGCCGTTCCGCCTCGCGCTCGCCGACCCCGTCGTTACGCGCCCGTTCGAGCAGGCCGGAGTCGCCGTGGTGGCTGCGGTTCCATTCGTCCATGCGCTGCAGCGTCTCCTCGTCCTGACGGATCGCGAGCACCGGCCCCTCCCCTACCTCGCGCAACTCCGCGTCGGTCGCCAGGGTGGCAATCTCAAGGATGCGGTCCCGATCCGGGTCGAGCCCGGTCATTTCCAAATCAATCCAGATCAGGGTTTCCGTAGAGTTCGTCATTGCTGCCGCACTGCCGCCGCGGCCGCCGCGGGGATCGTAGAGACATTAGCGCGTTGGCATTGTACTTCGGGGTACAGCAAATAGCGACGGGGCGTATGGTTTCACCACAATGGCAAATATCCGCCATTCCCGCCCCTGTTCAAGCCAGGGGCAGGCTCTGCGCGGGAATGGCGAGGGGGGCATGGGAATGGCGGGGATGGGAATCTTTTCCCCTCGATTGCGTAACGGCTGGCACCCGCCTGGCCGGGATTGACTGGCGGGCGGCGGCGGGCGCATACTCGCCCTTGGACCCCTGCCTGGGTCCCAGCTGCGAAGGAGCGCAAAATGAGCAAGGAAAGCAAAATGGAACCGCTGGAAAAGACCTGGATTCTGGAACTCGTCGGGACCGCGATGCTCGCTGCCCTGCTGGGGCTTTGGGGGTGGACTGCCAACAAGGTGGTGCAAGTCGGCGAGAGCGTCGTCGAGGTCAAGGCGGAACTCCAACAAGAGATCGGCGAGGTGAGGGTGGAGATCGCCGAAGTGAAGGTGGAGCTCGGCAGGGAAATCGCCGCGGTGGACGCCAAGCTCGATTTGCTGATACGCGGGCTGAACATTTCGGTTGCCCCGAAGGACAATGCCGACGCCGAGCCAGCGGGGGCGGAGCGCGGCGGCTTCCGGGTCGGCGCGGGCGAAACGGCAGCCGAGTAGCTTGGCCCGCTCGGCGGCCTCCGCGCCTGCCTCGCCGCCCGCCCATCCTGTCCGCCCCCTGCCCCCGCCGCGCCGCAAGCCCCGTTCCGCAATCGAAGGGAGGAATAGCGGCTCTCTTATTCCGCCATTCCCGCGCAGCAGTCTGTGCAAAAACCCTATGGGCATCCAGCGAATAAAGCCTACTCCGCCATTCCCATGCCCCCCCCTCGCCATTCCCGCGCAGAGCCTGCCCCTGGCTTGAACAGGGGCGGGAATCCAGCGTATAAAGGGCGCGCTTCGCGCTCCTTCAGGGCGGAGCGAGGGAAAGGCGGACGGCCATAAACTCGTGCCGCCGCCTGCCGCCGCCATCGTGCGGATGTGCGCGTTCCGCGCTCTATTTGCGCTGGATTCCCGCCTGCCAGGCCGTGTAA
>JAPPQA010000150.1:0-1173 GCA_028817255.1 Gammaproteobacteria bacterium
GGCGCCAATCGTTGGCGCCGCCCGCATCTGGTTGCGATCGGTGCCCCCAGCAGGGAGAATAGCGGCGTTGTGAGCGAGGCCAACCCCGTTCTTTCTCCTGCCGCCGGCCCCGAAGAGGGCGGCCTGGACCGCGCTCTGCGCCCGCGGCTGTTGCGCGATTACATCGGCCAGCCTTCCCTGCACGAGCAGATGGAGGTGTTCATCGGCGCGGCCCGCAAGCGCGGCGAACCGCTGGATCATTTGTTGCTCTGTGGCCCGCCGGGACTGGGGAAGACCACGCTGGCTTACATCGTCGGCCACGAGATGGGGGTGGGTCTGCGCCAAACCTCGGGGCCGGTGCTGGAGCGCCCCGGCGACCTGGCCGCGATGCTGACCAATCTGGAGGAGCGCGACGTGCTGTTTATAGACGAGATGCACCGCCTGAGTCCGGTGGTGGAGGAGGTGCTCTATCCTGCCATGGAAGATTTCCGCATAGACATTATGATCGGCGAGGGCCCCGCCGCGCGCGCCATCCGGCTGGACGTGCCGCCGTTCACCCTGATCGGGGCCACCACCCGCGCCGGCCTGCTGACCTCGCCGTTGCGCGACCGCTTCGGCATCGTGCAGCGCCTGGAGTTCTATGGGACGGAAGAGCTGGCCCGCATCGTGCGCCGCTCGGCAGGTATCCTGGGGGTCGCGGTGGAGGATGACGGCGCTGTGGAGATCGCGCGGCGCGCCCGCGGCACGCCGCGCATCGCCAACCGGCTCTTGCGGCGCGCCCGCGATTATGCCGAGGTGCGCGGCGACGGCCGGGTAACGCGGGACGGCGCCCGGGCGGCCCTGGACCTGTTGAAGGTGGATGCCCACGGTCTGGACGAGATGGACCGCCGCTTTCTCAGCATGATCATAGAGAAATTCGACGGTGGGCCGGTGGGGATTGACAGTCTCGCCGCGTCGCTCAACGAGGAGCGCGATACCCTGGAGGACGTGGTCGAACCCTACCTGTTGCAGCAGGGCTTTTTGGCACGGACGCACCGCGGCCGGATCGCGACCCGCCTCGCCTGGCAGCGGCTCGGGTTGCCAGGGCCGAACGGCGGCGGGGATGCGCCACGGTTGTTTCCCGAACAGTAGCGTTGATCCTGGCCTCCCTCGCTTTGCCCGCGCCCGCGTCGGCGCCCGGTCCCGGTGCCCGCC
>JAPPQA010000150.1:1201-4655 GCA_028817255.1 Gammaproteobacteria bacterium
GGTTTGTCATGAGCGCTGACCTGTCTTTTCTGCAACTGATCGCCGAGGCCAGCCTCCTGGTGCAGCTGGTCATGTTGCTGCTGCTTGCCGCCTCGGTCGTTTCCTGGACGATGATTTTTCGCAAGCACAAGGTGTTGCGGATGGCGGGCCAGGACGCGAGCCGTTTCGAGGGCGTCTTTTGGTCGGCGAAGGACTTGAACCCTCTGTATCATCGGATCAGCGCTTCGCGCTTGCAGTCCACCGGCATGGAGGCCGTCTTCGAGGCCGGCTTCAGCGAGTTCGCGCGGCTGCGCGAGCAGCCCGGGATCGAGCCCATGGCCGTCGTCGAGGGCGCGCAGCGGGCCATGCGGGTGGCGCTGACCCGCGAGGAGGACTTCCTGGAGACGCACCTGACTTTTCTGGCCACGGTAGGCTCCACCAGTCCCTACATCGGTCTGTTCGGCACGGTGTGGGGAATCATGAACAGCTTTCGCGCCCTGGGCAACGTGCAGCACGCCACGATCGCCATGGTGGCGCCCGGCATTTCCGAGGCGCTGATCGCCACCGCCATGGGATTATTTGCCGCTATCCCGGCGGTGATTGCCTATAACCGCTTCGTCAACGATGTGGAACGGCTGGTCAGCCGTTATAACGCTTTCGTGGACGAGTTTTCCTCCATCTTGCAGCGTTACGCCCACTCCTGAGCCGCATATGCCCAGTTCCAGCCGCAGGCGCCCCATGGCGGAGATCAATGTGGTTCCCTACATAGACGTGATGTTGGTGCTGTTGGTGATCTTTATGATTACCGCGCCGCTGCTGAGCCAGGGGGTGCGGGTGGAATTGCCCGGCGTCGCCTCCGAGCCTTTGCCGCCCGGCAAGCACGAGCCGGTGATCGTCACGGTGGATGTGGAGGGGCGGTATTATGTCAATTATGGCGATGCTCAGGACCAGCCGATCCCGGCGGAGCAACTGGTGAACCGCATCGGCGCCCTGCTGCGCCACCGCCCCGGCACTCCCTTCTATGTTCGCGGCGATGGCCGAGTGCAGTATGCGCGCGTCGTCGAGGTCATGGCCTTGTTGCAGGGGGCAGGGGTGCCGAGCGTCGGGCTGGTGACGGAGCCGCCGGAGCGCGGGGGAGGTTGAACCTGCACCGGGGGGACGGCCTGCTGTTGCCGGCACTGTATGCCTTGCTGGTGCACGGCGCGCTGGCCGTGCTGCTGACGCTGGGTTTTCGTCCCGCGTCCATTCGCGTGCCGCCGCCGCCGACGCCCAGCCGCATGGTGCAAGCGGTGTCCGTGGATGCCAAAGAAGTCGAGCAGGAGTTGCAGCGCCTGCAAGAGATTGAGCGCCGCAAGCAGACGGAGGAGAAGCAACGGCAGCAACGGTTGCGCGAAGCCGAGAACAAGCGCAAGGCGGAGGAGCGGAAGCGCCGCGAGGCCGAGAACAAGCGCAAGGCGGAGGAACAGAAGCGCCGCGAGGCCGAGAGTAAGCGCAAGGCGGAGGAACAGAAGCACCGTGAAGCCGAGCGCCGCCGCAAGGCGGAGGAGGATAAGCGCCGCGAACTCGAGCGCCGCCGCAAGCAAGACGAGCAACGTGCCGCGCAACGCCAGCAGCAGCAGGAAGAGCAGCGCCGCGAAGAGCAGGCCCGCCTGGCCGAATTGCAGCGGCAACGGGTCGCCGAGGAAGAGCGCAAGCGCAAGGCGGAGGAGGAACGCAAGCGCCTGGAACAGGAACAGGCGCGCCTTGAGGAAGAGCGCAAGCGCCTGGAGCAGGAGGCCGAGCGCCGCCGCAAAGAGCGCAAAGAGCGCGAAGAGATGGAGCGCAAGCGGCGCGAGGCCGAGCAGCGCCGCAGCGACCAGGAACTGTTGCGGCAGTTGCAACAGTCGCTCTCCGAGCATATACGGAGCAACTTCAATATCACCGGCCTTGCCCGGGGACAGACTTGCAAATTGCGGGTGCGCCTGGCGGCGGACGGCGCAGTGATCGGCGTCGCCATAGCGAGCTCCAGCGGCGACCCGGTGTTTGACCGGCGCGCCGCGACCGCCGTGCAGAAATCCTCGCCGCTGCCGGTGCCGCGGGACGCGGCCGCCTTCGAGCGGCTCGGCCTGCAAGAGTTGACTTTTGTATTCGATCCTTGGCATTAAGGGCGCGATGAACCGCCGCCTACTTTTGCGCTTCGGCTTGCTGGCGTTGAGCGCCAACGCCGCGGCCCTGGAGATCGTGATAGATCAGGGGGTGGAGAGCGCCCTGCCGATCGCCATCGTCCCCTTCATGCCCCTGGAAGGCGCGTCTTTGGAGGGCGCGCCCCAGGCAGCGGGCGCCGCCTGGGACGAGCGCGATCCGGCGCGCGCGATCGCCGACGACTTGCGCTACAGCGGTTTGTTCGCGCCCATCCCGGTGGCCGACCTGCCCCAGTTGCCGCGCCGCTACCCGGAGGTGCGCTTCGCCGACTGGCGTCGGCTGGGCGTCGAGAACCTGTTGATCGGGAGCCTGGTGCCGGGCGCCGGGGAGGACGGCTTAAGCATCGAGTTCCATTTGGTTGACGTGTATAAAGAGTCCCGGATCATCGGTATGCGCCTGCCGGTTCAGTCCGGCCGGCTGCGCCAGGCCGCGCACCGGGTCAGCGACATCGTCTATGAGCAATTGACCGGGGAGCGCGGGCCTTTCTCCACCCGCATCGCCTATGTTGCCGATGCCGGGGCGGGGGCCGGGAATCGGCGCTACACGCTGCGGGTCGCCGACTACGACGGTCACGCCCCGCGGGTCCTGCTGGCGAGTCCCGCCCCCCTGTTGTCGCTTGCCTGGTCTCCGGACGGCGGCCGGATCGCCTATGCATCCTTCGAGGGCAGCGGCTCCTCGATCTACCTGCAGGACGTCGCCACCGGCATTCGCCGCCGCGTCTCCGCCGCGCCCGGCATCAACAGCGCGCCGCGCTTCTCCCCCGACGGCAAGCGCTTGTGCATGACGCTGTCCAAGGACGGCAATCCGGAGGTTTATATCCTCCATGTGGAGAGCGCGCTGCTGCAACGGGTAACCGACCACCCGGCCATAGATACCGAGCCGGCATGGTCCCCGGACGGCGAGCGGCTGATCTTTACCTCCGACCGTAGCGGCAGCCCCCAGATCTACGAGATCGAATTGGCGGGCGGCGCCATTCGCCGCCTCACCTTCGAGGGCAAGTACAACGCCCGCGCCGAGTACTCCCCCGGCGACGGCCGCTACCTCGTCCTGGTGCACGGCATTGCGGGCGGAGAGCACCGCATCGCTTTGCATGACCGCGTCAGCGGCCGGCTGACGGCGCTCGCCGATTCCCGGATGGGCGAATCCCCGGGCTTTGCCCCCAACGGTCAACTCCTCCTCTATGCCGCCGATGGCGGCCTGCACACCATCCCCCTGAACGGCGAGCCGCGCCGCCGCCTGTCCGCGGGGCCGGGGGACCTGCGCGCCCCGGCCTGGGCGCCCTTTATGCACTGAT
>JAPPQA010000151.1 GCA_028817255.1 Gammaproteobacteria bacterium
GCCGGGCAGAGGAGCGAGTTAGGGCGGGTGGTGCACGCCAACTCCATTACCCTGACCCCCGGCACCGTCTCCATAGAGGTGGACGAAGACTGGATTGACGTGCATAGCCTGGAGGGCGCCGCTCCCGTGCTGGAGGAGGGCGAGATGGACCGTCGGGTTTGCGCCCTGGAGAGGCCGGTACGGTGACGATCGCCGCCGTAGCGCTGCTGACCGCCATGCTGCTGACGCTGCTGGCTGCCATGCGCGGCCCGTCGCTCTATGATCGCCTGTTGGCGGCGAACACCTTCGGCACCGTCACGGTGCTGTTTATCGCCGTGCATGGCTTCCTGGACGGCCGCCCGCAATTTCTGGACACAGCGCTGGTCTATGCCCTGATGAACTTCATCGGCACTTTGGTCGTGCTGAAGTTCTTCGAGTACGGCGACATAGGCCGGGGTTCCGCCGACGAGGAACCGGATCTCTGAGATGGAAGAGTTGCTCCTCGTGGTTTCCCGCGCGCTGCTGGCGGCAGGCAGTTTTTTTGTCCTGGTGGGCGTCGTCGGCCTGTTGCGTCTGCCGGAATTTTTCACTCGTCTGCATGCGGCGGGCGTGACCGATACGCTGGGCGTCATACTGGTCCTGGCCGGACTGATGGTGCAGGCCGGTATCGGCCTGGTTTCGCTAAAGCTGCTGCTGATCCTGCTGTTGATCCTCTTTACCACTCCGGCCACTACGCACGCCCTGGCCAAGGCCGCCCTGCACGGCGGCATGCGTCCCATGCGGGGCGGCCAATGATCGGCGAGGCCCTGCCGCACCTGCTGTTGCCGCTGTTGCTGTTGGCGGCGCTGGCCATCCATGCCGTGCGCAGCCTGTTCGCGGCGGTGGTGTTGACCGGCATTTTCAGCCTGCTGACCGTGGCCCTGTTTGTCTCGATGGACGCGGTGGACGTCGCCCTGACGGAGGCCGTGGTCGGGGTGGGGATCGCGGTGGTGCTGCTGCTCGGCAGCCTGGCGCTGACCGGCGGCGAGGAGCACGTGACGCCGGGGCCGCCGCCCGGCCGCAGGCTGTTGGCGCTGGCCGTCTGTCTGCTCTGCGTCCTGCTGCTTTGCTACGGCAGCCTGGACATGCCGCCCTTCGGCGCCGCCGCCGCCCCCGTGCATTCCCACCTGAGCCCCCGTTACCTGGGGGGAGAGTTGTCCGAAGTGCCGAACGCGGTTACCGCCGTGCTGGCGAGCTACCGCGGCTACGATACCCTGGGCGAGTTAGCCGTGATCTTCACCGCCGGCGCCGCCGTGCTGACCTTGATCGGCCGCGGCCGCCGCCGCCCGGGCCGGGCCCCCGGCGACCCCCGGCCGTAGGAGGCGCCGTGACCGGGGAGCGAGGCAACGGCCGCCCGCGTACAGCGACAGCGTTGGCGCTTGCCGCCCGCCTGCAGCAGGCATGGGCGAGGGTATAATCGAGGGCGATGGAACACCATTTGGTACTCAGGGCCGTCGGGCGATTGCTGATGCCCTTTATTCTGCTCTTTGCCCTCTATTTGCAGATGCACGGCGAATACAGCCCCGGCGGCGGCTTCCAGGCCGGCGTCGTATTCGCCGCCGGTTTTATACTCTACGCCCTGTTTTTCGGGGTTCGCAACGTGCAACGCATCCTGCCGATCTCCTGGGCGCGGGCCGGCATGGCCCTTGGCCTGCTGCTGTACCTGGGCGTCGGCCTGCTCTGCATGCCGGACGGGCGGTTCCTGGACTACGACACGCTCCCCGTCGGCGGCCAAGTGCTGGGCATCTTTTTGGTGGAGTTCGGGGTGGGGCTCACGGTGGCCTCCGCGATGCTCCTGTTCTTTTACGTATTCGCCCATCCCTGAGCGCGGCGCATGGCGCCTGATCGTTGCCCCCGGCGATCTCGCCAGGCAGACGAAACGCTGGGCCCTTGAGCGGCCAGCGGCCGCCGCGATAGTCGCAAACGAATGAGTTCGCGCCCGGCTGCATTGGTTTTTAATGCCGGGTTCAGTATAAAATGGCCTCGATTTTTCATATCTGGACGGAGGATAAAAGCATGCTGAAAATTTACGGATTCGAACTGTCCATGCCCGCAAATCGCGTGCGGATGGCGGTCAACGCGATGGGGCTGGAGCACGAATATATACGGGTCGATCTGAGCAAGGGCGAACAAAAGTCGCCCGAGCACATGCGTCTTCACCCGGCCGGCAAGGTCCCCGCGATGGACGACGACGGCTTTGCCCTATTCGAGAGCGGCGCCATCTTGAGGTACCTGTGCCGCAAAAGCGGCTCCGATTACTACCCCGCGGAACCGCAAGGGCAGGCGCTGGCCGATCAATGGGGCGACTTTGCGGTTCTGCATGTCCAGGCGCCCATGAGCCGGGTGCTGTTCAACAAAATCATCGCGCCGCGCGTCGGGTTGGAAGTGGACGAACGCTCCATGCAGACCGGCTACGAGTTTCTGGAGCAGTCCCTGCCGGTCGCGGAGGCGCAGCTGGGCAAGGCGGATTACCTGGCCGGAGGCCGGATGACGATCGCCGATTTCTGTCTCCTGGCGGCGGTGGACCCCGCCGATGCGATCGGGTTGGACCTGGGGCAGTACCGCCGTCTCGCGGCCTGGCGCAAGGCCCTGGTCTCCCAGGCATTCTACCGGGACGTCCACGCCTTTTTCGGCGCGGGGATGCTGGAACGGCAATAGACTTGTAGTCGCGCCGCGGCCCGCCGAGTGCGCTGGGCCGTCGCGGGGGCGGGGTCAAGGGCCATAGCATCGGCTGTCTCCGGGAGCAAGGTATAGCCAGATATATTAGATTATGGCTATAAAAGTCAGAGCTCCTCGGGGGCGATGGGGCATAGCTAAATATATTATTTTATGGCTATAGCATCGGACAGCGCCGGGAGATGCCATGATATAGCCGTTTATATTGCCTTATGGCTACAAGAATTGTTTCTTGGGCGCGGCGCTTCAGGCATCGTGGCGGCGGCACGGTTCGTCCCGCGGTTGCCGCCGGCAGGCCGTCATTGGCTGTCTGGCAATAATCCTTTGGATTATTTGCGTATCGGGGGGCTTATCGGGGGGCGTGCATTGATAACCCATGCGGCAAATGCCTCGTTGTCCAAAGACCATGTGTTGCCCCATTTGCGCGCGATGTTTTCTCTACTCAGTTTCTGCAGGGCCGACTGAACACGATGGATCGGGGGGGCGCCCTCGCCCATCCATTCGCCGAGCCTCTGCCTCGTTTCCTTGCTGTAAGGTTTATTGGAGCCTTGCGCCAGGGCGCGGGCAACGGCCTGTTGGATTGGGGTCATAGAGCGCCAAGCTTCCGGAAAACTGGATTGGAGGGCTTTCTTGACGATGAAAGCTTCCAGTGCCTTGTTTAGGCCCTTTGCGGTGTGCATAAGGTAGGTAATGAAGGAGCAGAATAAATAAGGGTTTCGACTGAGCCGGCCGAAGGCGCGGATAGCCGGTTGCGGTTTAATTTGGCGGCTCTGTTTTTTGTTGAATATTTTTACCGTGTGTTCGACGAAATCGTTGCCGAGCCGGGGCAAATCTATCGGCGACGCGAAATGAAAGAATGGCGCCTTCCGTTCCGAGAACATGGCCTTTAATCCTGCCAGCGACGAACCGGTAAAAACAATGGCCAGGCCATCGCGGTGTTTGTCGAGGCTGCTGCGCAGCGCGGCGACCAGCGGTTGCAGGCGCCGGTCTCCGCCCAGCTCCTGCACTTCGTCAAAAAGGAGTATGACGGGTTTTCGGCGGTCGGCAATTTTACCGAGCAAATCGTCCAGATAAAGGTACACGTCGGGAGGCGGTTGGTTTTGCAGCGTTCGCAGGCTGATCTTCATGCCCGGCAGGGTTATGGATTGCGCCAGATCCATTACCGCTGCCCTGGCCGCATCCCAGGACCAATCCCGTTTGCGGGAAGTCTTGAGCGCGTGCAGGATCGTCGCCAGCGGGTTGGGGGACTGCATGAAATCTACGTAGATTACGCGATGCCCTTTGCTGTGCGCGTATGGGCCGAGGTCGTAGCGCAGGAATTCGCTCTTGCCGGTTCGTCGGGGCGCGAACAGCGTTAAGGCCCGGGTAGGTCCTTCAATGAGTCGGCGCAAGGTGTCCGCGGCAAACTCCTTGCGCGGGAAGTGCCAAAACTCATTGTCGCGCAGAAAGTCTTCGGGCTCGTGAACCGCCCACGGCATAATAGCCAATTATATTTTTTTATGGCTATAACCGCAAGGCG
>JAPPQA010000152.1 GCA_028817255.1 Gammaproteobacteria bacterium
GAATGGCGGAGTAGGCTTTATTCGCTGGATGCCCATAGGGTTTTTGCACAGACTTTTTTTCCCGTCATTCCGGCTTTTTTCCCGTCATTCCGGCGAAAGCCGGAATCCCGCGCAAAAACGGCGCGGAACGCGCTCCTTGGGCGGGCGGCAAGGTTCAGGGCCAGGATTCAGGGCCTGTCGCGCAGCAGGGGAAAGAGTATGACCTCGCGGATGGAGGCGGCGCCGGCGAGAACCATGACCAGGCGATCAATGCCGATGCCGGCGCCCGCGGCAGGCGGCATGCCGTACTCCATGGCCGTGACGAAGTCCTCGTCGTAGCGCATGGCTTCCTCGTCGCCGGCATTGCGGCGCCCGGCCTGGCGGCGGAAGCGCCGTGCCTGCTCTTCGGGATCGTTCAGTTCGGAGAAACCGTTCGCCACCTCCTGGCCGGCGACGAATAACTCGAAGCGGTCCGCGCGCTCCGGCGCCCCCGGCAAAGCGCGGGCCAGCGGCGAGACTTCCAGCGGATAGGCCGTGACGAAGGTAGGCGCCCGCAAACGGTGCTCCACGGTCTTCTCGAACAAGGCGCACTCGATCTCCGCGGGAGAGTCGCCCGGCGCCACGGCGATGTTTTTGTCCGCGGCGACAGCGCGAATAGATTCCAGGGAATCCAAAATTTCCGGCGCCAGCTCCGGGTTGTGATCCAGCACGGCCTGGCGCAGGGTCGTGCGCGCGAAGCGAGGCCCCAGGTCAATCTCCCCGCCGCCGTAGCGCAGCACGGGAGGACTGCCGTGGAACTGGCGCGCCAGGCCGCGCAGCAGCGTTTCGATCAACGCCATAAAGTCCTCGCAGTCGGCGTATGCCTGATAGAACTCAAGCATAGTGAACTCGGGGTTGTGGCGGGTGGACAGCCCCTCGTTGCGGAAATTCCGGTTGAGCTCGAATACCTGTTCCATGCCCCCGATCAGCAGCCGCTTCAGATACAGTTCCGGGGCGACGCGCAGGTACAGGTCCAGGCCCAGGGCATTGTGGTGGGTGACGAAGGGCCGGGCGGCGGCGCCGCCGGGCAGCAGTTGCATCATGGGGGTCTCCACCTCCACGAAGCCGCGCCGGCGCAGAAAGTCGCGCAGGAATCGCACCGTCCGCGCCCGGCACTCGAAAACCCGCCGCGCGTCCTCGTTGGCGATCAGGTCCAGGTAGCGTTGCCGGTAGCGGCTTTCCCGGTCCGCCAGGCCATGGTATTTCTCCGGCAGCGGACGCAGCGACTTGCTCAACAGGCGCACATCGTCGGCCAACAGAGACAACTCGCCGGTGCGCGTCTTGAACAGCGTGCCGGCGGCGCCCAGGATGTCCCCGAGATCCCAACTTCGGAAGTCGGCGTAGCTCCCGTCCCCCAGACGGTCGCGGCGCAGGTGCAACTGCAACCGGCCGGACATGTCCTGCAAATGGGCAAAGGAGGCGCGGCCCATGACGCGGCGGGACACCATCCGACCCGCCACCTGCGCCCGGGGAGCGTCGCGCTCCAGATCGGCAGGGGCGGCGTCGCCAAAGCGCTCATGCAGCCTTGCCGCCAGGTGCTTGCGCCGGAAATCGTTTGGATACGCCCAGCCCCGCTCGCGCAGACGCCCCAGCCCGGCGCGCCGGGAGGCAACGATCTCGCTTTCGTCTTTAGCGGCCATGGCCCTTGCCGCTGCCGCAATTTCGGCGGCAGCCTCCATAGCGGCGCCCTGCCAGGACCGCGACCAGGCCCTTCATACGCCCTGCTTCAGGCTGGCTTCGATCATGGCGTCGAGATCGCCGTCCAGCAGCGCCTGCACGTTGCCGGTCTCGTAACCGGTACGCAAATCCTTGATCCGCGCCTGGTCCAGCACATAGGAACGAATCTGGCTGCCCCAGCCGATATCCAGCTTGCTTTCCTCCAGCGCCTGGCGTTCGGCGCGGCGCTTCTGCAGTTCCATTTCGTACAGCCGGGCGCGCAACTGCCGCATGGCCCGCTCCCGGTTGCGGTGCTGGGAGCGGTCGCTCTGGCATTGCGACACGATGCCGGTGGGCAGGTGGGTAACGCGCACGGCGGAATCCGTCTTGTTCACATGCTGGCCGCCGGCGCCGCTGGCGCGGTAGGTGTCTATGCGCAACTCGGAAGGGTCAATTCGCACCGTGATGTCATCGTCAATCTCCGGAGACACGAACACGGAGGCGAATGAGGTATGCCGGCGGTTGCCGGAATCGAAGGGCGACTTGCGCACCAGCCGATGGACCCCGGTCTCGGTGCGCAACCAACCGTAGGCAAGCTCTCCCTTGAAGCAGACGGAAGCGCTCTTGATGCCGGCGCCCTCGCCGGGAGAGACTTCCAGCAACTCGGTCCCGAAGCCGCGTCGCTCGCCCCAGCGCAGGTACATGCGCAACAGCATCTCCGCCCAGTCCTGTGCCTCCGTGCCGCCGGAACCCGCCTGCACATCCAGGTAGGCATTGCGCCCATCCATCTCGCCGGGGAACATGCGTTGCCGTTCCAGGTCGTCCAGCTGCCGCTGCAGACGGTCGAGCTCGCCGGACAGCTCCTGCGCCAGGTCGCGTTCCTCTTCCTGAATCGCCAGTTGCAACAGCTCCCCGGTCTCTCGCAAAGCTTCGTCCAGGGCCTCCAGGGGGCGCAACACCCGCTCCAGGCTCGACTGCTCGCCGCCCAGGGCGCGGGCCCGTTCGGGCTCGCGTTGCCAAAGCCCCGGCGCGGCCAACTCCCGGCGCACCTGCCGCAGGCGCGCCTCCTTGCCGGCATAGTCAAAGATACCCCCTCAGGGACTCGGCGCGCTCCTGCAGCTTGCGGATGCGGGCGCGGATGGCGCCCCACTGTTCCCACATAATCCCCTTCCCCGTCGTCAGACGAAAAACGCCGATCTTAGCGCCAACGCGCCCCGGCAAAAAGGGGGCGGCCCGCCGCCGCGGACCATTACGCAGTCCAGGCGTTCCGTTTAAGCGGAGGCGCTCATGGATAAAGCGCGGCAGGCAGAGGGGGGAGGGGGAACGAACGGCGCTACCGCAACACCGCGATCAGCACGGCCACCGCCAACCCCTGGGCCGCGACCACCGCTCCCACCAGCCGCCATGTCAGACGCGCCTCCAGCGCCGCCAAGTCTGCCTTCGTCGCCATCTGCTCCGGCGGCACCGCCACCGCCTGCGCAGCCGCGTCCGCCATCGCCTCCGACGCGCCCGCCTCCACCAGCGCCTGCCGCAACTCCGCGATCATCTGGGTCATGGCCCCGATCCTACCAGGATCCTCCCAGACCAGCGACCGCCTCGCGCTGGCATCAGAAATCCAGCGTCAGGTCGAACCACAGTTGCGGGTCGCGGCCGTTCTCCGCCTCCCGGTTCCCCAGGCTCCAGGCCATCATCAGGCGCGACGCCAGACGCCCCGGCACGTTCAGCCGCAGGCTCCAGCCCGCGCCGCCGTAGCCCTCGTAAGAGGAGGCATCCTGCGGCAACGGATCGTTCAATTTGCCTATCGCGTAGTCCAAAAACAGCGAAAATTGCAGCAACTCGCCCCAGGTCCGGCTGCCGAAAGCGCGGCGCCCGGCAATGAACGGCGCGTCTATCAGGTACTCGGCCGACAGAAAGGCCGCCCGATCCCACAGCAATTCCGACACCCCGTAGGCGCGCACGCTCTCCGGCCCCCCCATGGAGAATTGCTCCAGCGGCGAAAGCAAATCCGCCGACGTCTGCAACTCCGAACGCAGCAGCAGCGAATGGTGCGGCGTCAGCGTTTGCAGCCGCGTGTAGCCGAACACCGCCTTCTGGAACTGCCCCCCCGCGTAGCGCCCCGAACCCCCCCGCCGGCTGGGGCCCCGCGGCGTACGCGCGCGCGCCGCGCCGCTGGCGCCGTCACCCATCGCGCCCAGCAGATCGTTGAAACCCCGCGCCAGCGTCAGGTAGGCAAAGTTCAAGCCGCGCCGCTCGATGTCCACCGAGTCGTACTCCAGGCGCAGTTGCAGCACCGCCAGCCGGTCCTCGCTCACCGGCGTCATGCCGCGGCTGGTCAGCGAATCCTTGCGCGTCATGCGCAACTCGGCGGACAGGTTGCGCTGCCGTCCGCGCAGCAACGAACGCTCCAGATACAAACCCTCGTTGCGCGTCTCTCCCGCCACCTCCTGCGACGCCAGCGCGCCCCCCACATCGAAGGCGTTCCTCTCCAGCAAAAAGCCGATGCCGTAGTCGCGCCCCAGCGGGCGCCGGTACTCGGCGCTCCAATACCTCTGGTTCTCCGGGTTGTAGGCGCTTTGCCACGCAAAACGCAGCCGATCCGCCCCCCCCGTCGGATTGTTCCATTCGATGACGGGACGCACGCGCACGCGACCGGTGCGCCGCGTGCCCTGATTGTCCAGGCGCAAGGAACCCTCCACGCGACGCTCCTCCTGCACCTTGAGCATCAGATCGGCCTCCCCCACCCGCTGCCCCGGCTGAAACACGCCAAAGGCCGACAGACCCGGGTAATCCGTGACCCGCAACAGCGCCGACTCGATCCGGGCGCCCGCCACCGGCTGGCCCACCAACTCCTGGAAGGGCTTGCGCAGCAACGCGCCTTCATACAGCGTATTGCCCTCCACCAACACGCCCCCCAGCCGGCCATCGAAAACCTGGAGCGCCACCTCCCCGTCCTCGACCTGCTGCACCGGCAAAATCGCGTAGGCCAGCGACAGCCCCCGTTCGCGGTAGTACCCGGAGACCTCGTCGGCCAGGGCTTGCAGCCGCCCGATCGTGAAGCCGCCCGCCGCCGCCGCATGAGCGCGGCGCGCCTCCAGCAGCGCCTCGATCTCGGCCACGCGCACGCCCCACCGCGGGTAATCGGCCGCGCCCAACAGCAGAAAGCGCGACACCCGGATGCGCGGGCCTTCGTCTATGCCCAGCGGGCGGTCTATCACCGCCGGAATATCCACCGCGCCTCCCGCGGGCATCGCCTCCTCCCGGAACTCCGCCTCCGCGGGCGCCGCCTC
>JAPPQA010000153.1 GCA_028817255.1 Gammaproteobacteria bacterium
CATGTGTAAACGATGTCCCCGCACAGGTGTAAACTATGTATCCGGTCTGTACACCAAAGGGAGAGGGAAGCAGGAGGGGGAGCCTCTTCCCCCTCTCCCTCCGGGAGAGGGTTGGGGTGAGGGTAAAATCCGGCGCGAACCTACACTCGGGGGCGCTCGCGCGGTGTCCGGGCTAGCGGCCCGCGGCGGGCATGGAGACAGGGATGGAACGGCAACGGTACGCTGACAAGCGATTGGGCATTGTCTGTCCTGTCGCCAACGAAGAACAAACGATCGAGGCGTTTATCGAGGAAGTATTGGCGGTATGCGGCAGCTTTCATTTTGCGAGGCTGCAATTCTTCGTTATCCTGGATCATGCGAGTACGGACAACACGCTGGCCATCGCGCGCGCGCTGGACGCGGCACAGGGGCCGGTAAGATTGGTGTGGGCGCCGGAGAATCGCTCGGTTGCCGATGCTTACCGGCGCGGCTATCGCGAAGCCATCCTGGCGGATTGCGACTGGATCCTGGAGATAGACGCCGGCTTTAGTCATCAGCCTCGGGATATCGCCGGCTTTCTCGAGCAAATGGCCGCCGGCAGGGATTGCGTGTTCGGTTCCCGTTTTGCCGGCGGCGGATACTTTGAAAGGAGCGCCGTGAAACGGCGGCTGCTCAGCAAAGGCGGCACTGTGTTGGCGAATCTGCTGTTGGGAACGAAATTAACGGATATGACCGGCGGCTTCCAGTGCTTTACCCGCGACACCCTGCAAGAGATTTTGGCGGCGGGCATTCATTCCCGAGGGCCGTTTTTTCAGACGGAAATTCGCTTCCACGCGCACCGTTTCGATTATGCCGAGGTGCCGATCCGCTATTTAAACCCCAGCCACCGGGTGAAAAAAGAGGCGGTAATGGAAGCTTTACGGCAACTCTGGCGCCTGTACAAGACAAGACGGAAGGGGGGGCGTTAACGCGCAACGTCAAGCGCGGCCCTCTTATCCCGCCATTCCCGCGCCCCCCTGTCCACCGTGTCCACAATCCCGCATAGCAAGCGCGCGGCGGCGTTCGTCGCCGAGGGCAATTTCGCTGGGCGTCTCAGCGGGTCGTTGCCTCCAGCCACTCGTCAACAATGCGTAACTCTTGTTCTTGCACCACCTCGCTCTCGTAAAGCGCGCGGTACATGACGCGCAGATCGTCGTCGTTGCCGCGAAGCCTGGCGCTGCTCAGCGCCTGCATCGTCTTGTCGAAGCCCAGGTATATCGGCAGTTCCGATTGGAAGTCGGCGGCCAGGTCGTGCGGGTTGCGTTGCTGGCGCGCGGACGCGGCGACGAAGGCAAGCCGTCCGCCGCGTTGCCAGATGCCGTTCTGCGCGACGAATGACTTGAGGATGTCGCAGGAACGGAAGCTCACCGTCGCCGGGAGATACAGGAACGGAAAGGCCCGCCGGTCAATCCAAAACGTATTCTGGGTGTTGAAGGGAGACAGCACGCCCCGGTTCAGCAGGTAGGCGCCCTGGCCGAATCGGAATTCTTCCCTGGTCCCGAATACCAGCCGGTGGATGGCATCCACGTCAGGGTCGCCGTCCACCAGACTTTGGATGACGAACGGCTTGCCGTTTTCTCCAGGGGGGGGGCCAGGGGGCGTGTCCTCGATGACAATTTTTTCTCCGGCGCGGATTTTTTCCAGCGGAAAGCCCCGCGGCCAGATCGGTTCGTCGGTGAACAGCGAGTAAAGGTTTGGATATTTCGGCGCCACTACCGTGTGCGAAAAAGCATGGTCCAGCCTTCCCCAGCCGTCGTATGGAATGTTGTCGTCGTCGCTTTCCGCGATGACGTCGTAGCCGTTTCGCATGGCGTGCAAGTAGCCTATGTTTTTGCGCGAGTAACTGTCCATGGGCAGCAGCCGGCTGATTTTCGGATACTGCTTGCGCTGGGCGTCTATATCGAGGAACTCGCAATCGAGGGAGCGATAATCGCCGGGCGTCTTGCGGTCGCCGACCACGATTACGTCGTAGCCGGTCTTGAGAAACTTGCGTATCGCCTCGGTCGGCTTGTTGACCGTGGTCAGCACCAGGCATTTTTTATTCGGCCGATTCATTGGCACTGGTTCTACTTCGGATATCCCGGTTGCCGGCGTTTCGGAGCGGCGCCTACGCTCGAATCGAATCCCGATTCGCCAAAAACCACTCGTAGGTGGAGCGCAGCCCGTCCTGCAGGGAGATTTGCGCCCGCCAGCCCAACGCATCGATCCTGGAGACGTCCAGCAATCTCCTTGGCGCGCCGTCCGGCTTGCTGGCGTCGTAGCGCAGTTTGCCGCGGTAACCGACAATGGCCGCGATGGTTTCCGCCAACTCCCTGATCGTCACATCGGTTCCGGTACCCACGTTGAGGTGCGAGCGCATGGGTTCGGTGACGTTGCCGAGCGCGGATTTATCGAGATTCAGGATATGAACGCAGGCGTCCGCAAGGTCGTCCACATGCAGGAATTCCCGCCGGGCGTTGCCGGAGCCCCAGATCGCCACTTCGGCGGCTCCGGTTTCTTTGGCCAGATGCATCTTGTGCATGAGCGCGGGCGCCACATGGCTGTTTTCCAGGTGGAAGTTGTCGCCAATGCCGTAGAGATTCGTCGGCATCAGCGAGCGGAAATCGGCGCCGTACTGGCGGTTGTAGGATTCGCAGAGCTTGATCCCGGCAATCTTCGCAAGCGCGTAGGGTTCGTTGGTGGGCTCGAGCGCGCCGGTTAGCAGGGCCTCCTCTTTTATGGGTTGCCCGGCAAACTTGGGATAGACGCAGCTGCTGCCCAGAAAGAGCAGCCGCGCGCACCCGGCCTGCCACGCGGCATGAATGAGGTTGCCGGCAATTGCCAGGTTGTCGTAGATGAATTCCGCCGGGTAGGCGTGGTTCGCATGAATGCCGCCGACCTTGGCCGCGGCGACCACCACCGTTTCGGGTTTTGCGGCGGCGAAAAACCCGGCAACGGCTTTCTGATCCCTTAGCTCAACTCCCTTTCTGTCAGCGGTGATAACGGGTACGCCATCGGCCCGCAGCCGCCGCGCGACGGCCGAACCGACCATGCCCTTGTGACCGGCAACGAATACGGACGTCATGATTTATTTCTCTATTTATTCCTTTGGCAACGTAACGGTAAAGCCGCTGGACTTGAGCAGCGCCAGGCGCCGCGCCTGGTCCAAGTCGTGGCGGAGCATCTCCTCGACCATTTCCTCAAGCGTCGTTGTCGGTTGCCAGCCCAGTTCCCGGTGCGCCCGGGACGGATCGCCGAGCAGGGAGTCCACTTCCGCGGGCCGGTAATAGTTTGGGTCCACCCGAACGATCTGGTCTCCCCGGCCGATCATGAGCTGCTCCGGCTTGAGTTTGCCTTTGCCGACGCTGTCCACCACGCCGACCTCGGCGGCGCCCTTGCCTTTCCAGCGCAGGGTAACGCCCAGCAACTGCGCCGTCATGTCAATAAACTCGCGTATGCTGATTTGCCTGCCCGTTGCGATGACGTAGTCCCTGGGCTCGTCTTGTTGCAGCATCAGCCACTGCATTTCCACGTAATCTTTGGCGTGTCCCCAGTCCCGCCGCGCGTCAAGGTTGCCGATGTACAGGCACGGCTGCAAGCCCTGGGATATATTCGCCAGTGCCTGCGTCACCTTTCGGGTGACGAAAGTCTCGCCGCGGCGGCTGGATTCATGATTGAACAGGATGCCGTTGCAGGCAAATATGCCGTAAGCCTCCCGGTAATTGACGGTGATCCAGTGAGCGTACAATTTGGCCACGCCGTAGGGCGAGCGCGGATAAAAAGGCGTGCTCTCCTTTTGCCGGGATTCCTGTACCAGGCCGTACAGCTCGGAAGTAGAGGCCTGGTAATACCGGGTTTTTCGCTCCAGCCCCAGGAAGCGAATGGCCTCCAGCAAGCGCAGCGCCCCCAGGGCGTCCACATCCGCCGTGTATTCCGGCATCTCGAAACTCACCGCCACATGACTCTGCGCGCCCAGGTTGTACATCTCGTCCGGCTGGCACTCTTTCACGATGCGGATAAGGTTGGAAGAATCCGTCAGGTCGCCGTAGTGTAAGACAAGATTCGCATGCTCGATGTGGCGGTCCTGATACAGGTGATCGATGCGTTGGGTATTGAACAGCGAGCTGCGGCGCTTGATGCCGTGCACGATATAGCCCTTCTCGATTAGCAGTTCTGTCAGAAAGGAACCGTCCTGGCCGGTGATGCCAGTGATCAGCGCGACTTTTTGCGACACAAAATAGTCTCCCGCGTTCGGTGGTGCCGATGGCCGGACTCGAACCGGCACGGCTTGCGCCACTGCCCCCTCAAGACAGCGTGTCTACCAATTCCACCACATCGGCTGCAATCCCGAAGGATGCCGGACTCCGGGCCGCTTGTCGAGATGCGCCGGCACGGCGTTTCGGCTACCATGGCTTCGGAGCGCGCATAAAAAAACCCATTGCCAACGCGCCCGCGGTTATGAAAAAATTTTTTGTCCCGCTGCTTCTTCTCGCCGCGAACCACGCCAACGCGCAATTCGTGAGCGGACTCGCCACGGAGAACCCTGACCGGATTCGCATTGCCATCGTACCCGTCAGCAAAGACGCGCAAAACCAATCTTTTGCGCTTGCCGGTTTGCAGCTCAAGGAAAAAACCAGGGAAATTCTCAGGCAACACGGCATCGAAGAAACCGCAAAATTTGGGGAAGAACTGCAAATTCACCTGTCTATCCACCGGGAAACCTACATCCTTACGCTCAAGCTGCAGCGGCCCATATACTTCAAAGTAAAAGGGGAACGGCAAAAAAGCTACGCGGTCGTCTGGGATCGGATGGAGTACGGGGCACATCGGCAGGACCCGGAAGTCGTCCTCCAGGCCCTCGCGGAAATGCTGCGCAATTTCAGCCGGCTCAGAAAAACCGTAGTCAAAAAATAAAACCCCCCGCGCCGGGCGCCGGCGGGGGCGGGCCCGGAGCCGCTGGCGCAGGTGCTGGCCAATTGCGCTAATTGCCGCGCGGCGAAGAACGCGGGCCCGAAGAACCGCCGGCAATTGTCGCCGCGCGGGCCGAAATGCCGGCCAGCGGATGAAGACGGGCGCATAGGCGGCGGTTTCCCCTATGGGAGCCGAGTGCCCCTCCGCGTTGTTTTCCTATATACTTGCTTTGCAAAGAAAAAATCGGCTTTGGAGAGTTGCGGTTCCGGCGCTGGCCTCTCTGGAGTACAATACGCCGAATGCCGCATGAGCGGGAAAACGGGCCGCGTACCGGGAGGAGATTGAGCAATGGGGTCGAACAAAACGGAGTCTGGGAACATCATGAGTAGCGAAAGAGATATGCTGCCCGCGGCCGCGGGCAAGGTTGCGGGCCGCGCGCGGCGGCGCGCGGTTTGGGGACTGGCGCTGGCGGCGGGGCTGGCGGCGGCGTGGCCGATGGGGGCGCTGGCGCAGACCTTCAACCCCCCTTCCGGCCAGACCGTGTCCGCGGCCGAAGGGACGCTCGGCGTGGACGGGATGCTCACCGCTGCCACAGTGACGCTGCCGTCTGCGACCGTCACATATGCCGCAGGCCGCATCACCGGCACTCAGCCATTCGGAAGGTTTTGGTTTCAGATCACCCCCGCGGCTTTCGAGGCCGCGGACGGAGACGTCTGCAGGGACTCTGCAAACAGGCTTTCCTCCTCCGATCCCGGCTATGTTGCGCTCTCGGGCAGCAGCCCACCCGACATAACCCTTGCCTCCGAAATGGCCGGCTCGCTAGGCGCCCCGTCCTTCACTGCGCCGGATGTGGATAGGCCCACCACGCTTTACTTCGCCAACTCACACACTGTCTTTAATACCCTTAACAGCAGCAACATATGCTACTACGTCGCCGTCACCATCAACGATGTGGAGCCGCCGACGATTACCGGACTGGCGGATGCGAGCTATGTCGAGGGCGCGGTGGTTCCCGACGCGGCTTTCTCCGCCACGGTTAGCGATCCGGACAATGGCCTCGTGGTTTCTCTTGTGACTTTGACTTCGGGCACCGGCCCCGCATTCACCTTGCCCTGGCGGGTGACTTTCAAGGCCGACGGCACTGACGGAGACGATTCCCACCAGAGCCGAAGCTTCACCGTTCCGACATGGAGCCAGGACTACACGCTGGAATACACTGTGACGGCGAGTGATGAGCAGGGGTTGACGGACACGGACACCTTCACCATCAGCGTCACCACTGCGCCCAACCAGCCGCCGGTGGCAGAGGCCGGGCCGGACCAGACGGTGAACGAAGCCACCACGCCGCAGGTGATGCTGGACGGCAGGGGCAGCA
>JAPPQA010000154.1 GCA_028817255.1 Gammaproteobacteria bacterium
GGCGGTTGCGGGCGCGAAGCCCCCGAAAACAGTTCTCAATGCGGTTCATTGCCATTGCTATGGACGGGGCGGATGCCGATAGCGGCACTGCGGAGCCGGCGCGTCATGCCACGGGTTCCAGGATGCCCCCGCCCTGAGCCGCGACGATCTCGATATCCTTGTCGCCCCGACCGGAAAGGCAGACGACGGCCGCCGCATCGCCGCCTGCATCCCGGGCCCACTGCGCCGCATAGGCCAGGGCATGGCTGGATTCCAGCGCGGGGAGAATGCCCTCGACCCGGGTAAGCTCGTGAAAGGCGGCCAACGCCTGCTCGTCGGTGACCGTCACGTAATGCACGCGGCCCGTGTCCTTAAGCCAGGCATGCTCGGGGCCCACGCCGGGATAGTCCAGCCCCGCCGAAATCGAATGGGTCGCAAGGATTTGGCCATGCGGGTCCTCGATCAGGTAGGTGCGGTTGCCGTGCAACACCCCCGGGCGGCCGGCATTGAGCGAGGCGGCGTGGCGGCCAGTGGCCAACCCCATGCCCCCGGCCTCGACGCCATACATCGCCACCTGCGCGTCCTCGAGAAAGGGATGAAACAACCCGATCGCATTGGAGCCCCCGCCGACGCAGGCGACCAACGCATCCGGCAGGCGCCCGACCTGCTCCAGGAATTGCCGCCTCGCCTCCTGGCCGATCACCGACTGGAAGTCGCGCACCATAGCCGGGTAAGGATGCGGCCCGGCGGCCGTGCCGATGATATAAAACGTATCGTCCACGTTACGCACCCAGTCCCGCATCGCCTCATTGAGGGCATCCTTGAGGGTGCGGGAACCCGAGCGCACCGGCGCCACCTCGGCGCCCAGCAGCCGCATGCGATAGACATTGCTGGACTGGCGGCGCATATCCTCGGTACCCATATACACCGTGCATTCCATCCCGAAACGAGCGGCGACGGTGGCGGTAGCCACGCCATGCTGCCCGGCGCCAGTCTCGGCGATCAGACGCTTCTTGCCCATGCGCCGGGCCAGCAACGACTGGCCCAGGGTATTATTGATCTTGTGGGCGCCGGTGTGGTTCAGGTCTTCGCGCTTGAGATAGATGCGCCCGCCGCCCAACTCCCGGCTCCAACGACGGGCGCAATACAGCGGCGAGGGCCGGCCCACGTAAGCCGACAACTCCTGCCGCCATTCCCGCTGAAAATCGTCTTCCGACAGGTAGTGCCGCCAAGCCAGTTCCAACTCTTCGAGAGGCGCCACCAGGGTCTCCGCGACGTAGCGCCCCCCGTAGGGCCCGAAGCGGCCGCGCGCGTCCGGCAACGCCCCGGAAGGCTCAGGAGAAACCGACTTCATGCTCCGCACCGCGCACCTCCTCGACAAAGGCCGACATCCGCTCCGAACTCTTGACCCCGGGAGCGGATTCGATGCCGCTACTGACATCTACTCCATCGGGGGACACCTGCCGGATCGCCTGGGCGACATTATCCGGCCGCAATCCGCCCGCCAGGACGATCCGCGCCCCGCGCAAACGCGGGATCCGGGACCAATCGAAGGCCTGTCCCGTGCCCCCCCAGGCCCCGGGCCGAAAGCTATCCAATAGTATGCCAAAGGCATCCGAAAAAGTAGTGGCCGCCCGCTCGAGATCCGCGCCCGGCGCGCAGTGCACGGCCTTCAGGTAGGGCAAGCCGTAGCGCCGGCATGCCTCCGGCGTCTCCCGGCCATGGAACTGCAACAGGTCCAGGGGCAGAGCGGCCAGCACTTCCTCCACCTGCGCGGGCCGGGGATGCACGAACAGGCCGACACGGGTCACGGAGTCAGGCAACTCGGCGACGATCTCGCGAGCCAGGGGCAGCGCCACCGCCCGCGGGCTCGGCGGGTAGAACACCAGGCCCACGGCATCCACCCCCAGCCGGGCGGCATGCCGCGCATCCTCCGGGCGGGCGAGCCCGCAAAATTTAATCCACATGCCGCCCGCGGCCCCGTTCAAGGCGGCGCCCCCCCCGGATAGCATAGCGGCCGGGGCAGGTCGTACTCGGCGGGATAGCGCACGTCCGCCAGGTACAAACCGGCGGGCGAGGCGGTGAAGCCGCCCCGGGAACGGTCCCTGGCATACAGCACTTCCCGCGCCCATGCCGGCTTGCGCCGGCCCAGCCCGACCATGATCAACACCCCGGCAATATTGCGCACCATACGCTGGAGAAAGGCATTCGCCTCCACCTCCAGGATAACCAAATCGCCCCGTTTCCACACTTGCAGGCGATAGATCGTGCGGCGGGGATTCTTTGCCTGGCAGCCGCCGCCCCGATACGATGTGAAATCATATTCGCCCACCAGGTGGGCAGCTGCCTCGCCCATGGCCGCCACGGCCAGTTCCCGGGGCTCCCAGGCCACCATAGCGGCGCGCAGCCCCGGACGCGCCGGGCGATTCAGGATCAAGTAGCGGTAACAGCGCCTCTGGGCCGCATAGCGGGCATGGAACTCCGCCGGCGCCGGACGCGCCCACAGCACGGCGATATCCGCTGGCAAAAGGGTATTCGAGCCCAGCGTCCAGGCGCGCAAGGGACGGCCCGCGCAGCCCTCTCCGTCGAAATGCGCCACCTGGTAGCTCGCGTGCACGCCGGTATCGGTACGGCCCGCGCACTGTACGCAGATACTGCGCCCCGCCACGGAAGACAAGGCATCCTCCAGGCAGGCTTGGACGGTGCGTTCCCCGCGCTGGCGTTGCCAGCCGCGGAACCGCACCCCGCAGTACTCCAGTGCCAGTGCGATTCTCACGCCCAGTGCCCCAGGGCAGCCAACAGGGCGAACAGCGACAGGACGCCAAGCCATTCCCAGGGCCGCGGCCGGCCCGGGTCCGGCGGCAGGCGCAAACGCCGCGGCAGCTCTTGCGAGGAGGGGGCGCAACGCTGCATCAGGACGCCCATCGCCTCCTCCAGAAGGCGCGCACCGGCAGCGGCCGGGGGGCCGGCCCGCGGCCGGGGGGCCGGGACCCGGCGCCCGGCCAGCAAACGGGAAAGCCGCTGCTGTTCCTCCGGAAGACACTCCAGGGTCAACCACAACCGCGCCGCCAACCGCTCCCCCGGAACTCCCGCCCGGCGCAACGGCCGCAACCACCACAACAGCCCCGCAAGCAGTTCCTCACGGGAACTGGCCTGACGCAGGGTGTCAACCGCAAGCGCCAGCAGCGCCAAGCCCAGGCAATTCCGCAGGGCGGCATCCAGTGCCGGGCGCCAGGAGCCCTGCGGCGCCGACGACGGCGCATACATCCACAGGTGAGCCAACAAGATAGCCAAAAACAGCCAGCGCGTGCGCCATAAGGGCTGCCAACTCCACAGCCGCCCGACCGCCCGCGACCGCACCATCGCAAGCAACAGCGCAACGCCCGTCAGTATCGCCCAATTGCCGGCGGCGAGAAACATGGCGAGCACGAGCACATTCGCAATGCGCACAGCCGGGTGCATGGTTCGAACTCCTCCAGCCGTAACCCCTGCAGCCGCAAGGAGAAAAGGAATGCTATTGCGGGGCCTGGGAAAGCAATTGCTGCGCCTCCTTGCGTTGCGCCTCGTCGCCCTCGGCTATGACCTCGTCCAAAGCGGATTTCGCATTATCCATGTCGCCGAGTTCGATATAGGCGCGGGCCAGGTCCAGCTTGCTGGCGGGAGTATCGGACACCGAGGTGGTGGGACCCGTCTCCGTGGTCTCGGGCGCCGCGGCCGCATCGGGTCCTTCTTCCAGCTCAAGGGCCAACTCGATAGAGTCATCGCCGGCGCCGGCATCGGCGGCGGCCTCCGCCTCGGGGGCAGCTTCCCCGCCCGCGGCGGAATCCTCGCTCTGGACTCCATTGCGGGCAATTTCGTCCAGCGTCTTCCCGGGGGGCATGGCGGCCTCGTTGCCGCCCGCAGGCGTCAAATCCAAACCGTCGCCCGCTTCGTCCAGGGACAACTCCTCGCCGCCTTCGTCGCCGCCCGCCGCATCCAGGGACAATTCCTCGCCGCCCTCGCCGCCGCCCGCTTCGCCTGCCGCCGCCAACTCCACGCCGCCGCCCTCGTCCAGGGACAGCTCCTCGCCGCCCTCGCCGCCGCCCGGCACCGCGAGATCGAGTTCGCCCACATCGTCCAGGGACAACTCCTCATCGGCAGCTTCGCCCGCTACGGCCTCCTGCGGTGGCGGCGATTCCTCGCCGGGAATCTGGATCTCCCCCGGCTCGAGCGCGGACGTCCGATCCAGCGCGTCCTCCGGCGACGGCTCCTCGCCCCCGACAAGCAACTCGGTGGCATCCTCCGTGTCGCCTTGTTCGCCCGCGGACTGATCCAGGTCGAAATCCAGGGCCTCCATAAGTTCCCCCGTCTCCTCGGCCTGGGTATCGTCCACCGCCGCGGCATCCCCGCCCGCCGCCACCTCGGCAAGAGCCTTTTCCGCCTCCTCCCTGGGCAGACGCTGGGTGGCGGCAATGTTTGCCGAAGTGGCCTCGACGGCAGGGACCTCCCCTTCCGAAGACGCCTCGAACAACGCGCGGCCAACCCCCATCTCCTGCCACATATTGACGGCGGCCTCCCACTGTTCTCCCTCGCCCCCGGTCTTCTCGTGCAGAGCGCCCGCCGCCTTCTCGAAGGCGGCAGGATCGTTCTGCGCGCCGTATATCTCCAACAGCTTGAGATGGTAATTGAGATTTTCCGGGTCCTCGGCAAGCGCGGAATGGATAAACTCCGCCGCCTTGTCGTACTCGCTGTAGGCGAGCAGCACGTTGACCTCGGCAAGACGCGCGCCGATCTCCGCCTCATCGTCGTCGGACACCTCGAAATCCAGACTAGCCGCCTCGTCCAGCGGCAACTCCTCGATCTCCGTACTTTCCAGACCCTGCTCTTCGTCGGCGATCTCCGCCGCCGGCGTCCCGGTTTCCTCGATGCTGTCGAAATCGGCCTCGGTGTCGGCCTCGCCCTCGACTTCGGCATCGGCCCCGGAAGCAACCTGCGTTACCTCGCTATCTTCCATCCATTCCTCGTCCAGGATCTCCTCGTCCGAGGCGGCCTTGCGCCGGCGATACAACAGCAGACCCACCCCGGCAATCACCAGTACAGCCAGGCCGCCGCCCGCCGGGATCGCATACTGCGCCGCCATCGCCTTCACGGGCCCGGCCATGGCGCTCGCACGGCCCATCAAGTTATCCAGAAACCCGGCGCCCTCGGAGCTGGAATCCTCCACCGGCGGCGGATCCGTCAGCGGCGGCTCTACTGGCGGCGGCTCCACCGGCGGCGGCTCCACCGGCGGCGGCTCTACTGGCGGCGGCTCCACCGGCGGCGGCTCTGCCGCCGGCGGCACGACGGCGACAGGCGGCGCCGATTCGGCAAGCGCCTGCTCCGCTTCCTGCGCCTTCTTCTCCGCCGCGATCATGCGCTGCTGCATGGCGTTCAACTCGTTATCCCTGAGATTGATCATGCGCCGCAGGTCACTGACGATCTCTTCGGTCTGCTCCAGGCGCCGACCCACTTCCTCAAGTTCCTGCACCTTGGAAGCAAGCCCCTCTTGCGCCAGGGAAAGTTGCTGTTGCGTGGCCGCCGCGTCGTCTCCCCCCTCCCCGGCGCCGCCATCGGGGCCCGCGGACACCACTCGCAGTTCCGGTTGCGGCGGCGGCTCGGCAGGCGGGGCGGGTTGCCCGGCGCCGGGCGATTCCCCGGCCATACTCTCCCCCGGGGGCGGCGCCTCAGGAGGCGCGGCCTCCGGCGGGGGCACAGCCTCCCCGGGAGGTTGCGCGGGCGCCTGCTCCCTGGGCGGCGCCGCGGGGACAGGCGGAACGGGGGACGCAACAGGGCCGCGGCCCCGCTTGTAATCCCCCCAGAGCTGGTTGTGCTGGGCGACCTGGGCGATCGCCTGCCTCCCGTCTAAAAAACTCAATTCCTCCTGGGACGGCATACGCAACACCGCGCCCTCGCGCAAAGCGTTGATATTGCCTCCCAGGAAAAAGCCCCGCAGATTGGTGCGCAACAAGGCCAGCATCATCTGCTGGATGCTGATCGAGCGATCCGGGCGCATGGCGATGGCGATAGCCCACAAGGTATCGCCGCGCCGGACCAGGTAATCCTCTCCAGGGCGGGCCTGCACCGGAAGCGCCCCCGAGGGCCGGGCGGCGGGGCGGACGGCTACGGCGGAGGGCGCGGTCGGCGGCGCGGAAGGGCGAGAGACCACCGGGGGACGGATCGGAGGCGGCGGCACGGGGCGCCTTTCGGCAGCGGGGGGCGCCTGCGCCTGCTCATAGTACGGCGGGTCGAGCAGTACCGTGTATTCGCGCAACAGGCGCCCGTCCCCGGACTCGGCCTCCACGATGAAGTTCAGGCCGGGTTCGCGCAAAGCCTGCTCGGTGGCGACCAGAATGTAGGCCAGCCCCTCCCCGCCCTCCTCAGGGTATTCCAATTCGAAGCGCAGGGCCGTCACCGGAAAGATGCGGGCAATCCCGGCCCGCCGGAAAGCCTCCTCGTCGGCCAGCTTCACGGCAAGCCCTTCGCGTTCGCTCTCGGAGGCCACGATCTCGATACGGGCCGAGAACGGCTCGTTCAAGCTGGACAGGACTTCGATCCCCCCCAGACCCAAGCCATAAGAAGTCGCGGGGGCCAATAACAGCAGGAGCGGCAGGCAGCGCCGGAAGAGACCGGCGCCCTGCCGGCCCGCGCCCCGCGGCGCAGCCGCCATCCAGGCGCGAAGCGCGCCCGGGAAAGCCCGCGACCCGATACGGGCGCCATCTGTAATTGCGCGTTCCATTCCTTATATTATGAACTGTTATAACTTATATTGCAAGTATTTTGTTATCAGAAGTTCGGCGATCTGCACCGCATTCAAGGCGGCGCCCTTGCGCACATTATCCGCCACTACCCAAAGGTCAATGCCCCGGGGGTGAGAAATATCCGCCCGCACGCGGCCCACATACACCGCGTCCCGGCCCGCCGCATCGGTCAGGGCGGTAGGATACTCGCCTTCGCCGGGCTCATCCAATAATCGCACTCCCGGCGCCTGCCGCAGCAATTCCCGCAACTCCGGCACGCCGAGCGCGCGCCGGGTCTCCAGATGCAGCGCCTCGGAATGACCGTAATGCACGGGCACCCGCACCGCCGTCGGATTGACGCGCAACTCTCCGTCCCCGAAGATCTTCCGCGTCTCCCACACCATCTTCATCTCTTCGCGGGTATAGCCGTTGTCCTGAAAGAGATCGATGTGCGGCAACACATTGTCCGCGATGATCTTCGGATAGACCGCACCCCGCGGCCGCTCGCCCTCGCGCAAGGCGCGGGCCTGCCGCCGCCACTCCTCGACCCCGCGGCGCCCGGAGCCGGAGACCGCCTGGTAAGTGCAGACATTGACCCGCTCAATGCCGGCGGCATCGAAGATCGGCTTCAGCACCACCGCCATCTGGATGGTGGAACAGTTGGGGTTGGCCACGATGCGCCGCGCCTGCCAGCCGGCGGCGGCCTCCGGGTTCACCTCGGGGACCACCAGCGGCACGTCCGCCTGGTAGCGAAAGCAGGACGTATTATCCACCACCACGCAACCCGCCGCCGCCGCCCGCGGCGCATGTTCGGCCGAGACCGCCGCGCCGGCGGAAAAGAACGCGATCTCCACGCCGGCAAAATCGAAGTCGGCCAGGGCCTCGACGCGCAACTGGCGCCCCTGGAAGTCCATCCGGCGCCCGGCGGAACGGCGGCTGGCCAGTACATGCAGATCGGCCAGCGGAAAATCCCGCTCCGCCAGGATAGCCAGCATGGCTTCTCCCACGATGCCGGTCGCGCCCGCCACCGCCACGTTCCAGCGCCTGTCCATATCCCGCACGGTCTCCTGCATGTCTATCCGTCTATCCCGCCGTTGCCGCCATCTGTGCGGACTCTTGGCGCCTCGCCCTCAAATACCCGGATGCTGGATTCCCGCTTCTGCGGGAATGGCGGAAAAAAGAGGCGGAGACGGCTTTTGCACAGCCTGCCGCGCGGGAATAAAGCCCATCCCGATCTTTCCCGCGCCCCCACCCCGCCATTCCTGCGCCCCCCATTTGTCATTCCGGCGCAGGCCGGAATCCAGTGAATAATGCGCGCGCTTCGCGCTCCTTCGCGATACCGAGGGCGCAAGAGCAAGAGGGATTCCGGCTTTCGCCGGAATGACGGAAGGAGAAAGCGGGAATGACGGAGTGTGCCATGCCATTAGGTGGTTTTTCGCACGGTTCTGGATTTTTGGGATTTTTGCACAACCTAGCAGGTAACGACCAGGGTCCCTAGTACATACCCCGGCAAGGCAAGCGGGCCGGGGGGAATGCCGGCACTCAGAAGCGCAGGCCGCTGTCGAGCAGGAATTGGTAATCGGAAACGGGGCCGCTCTCGCGCCGCAAACCGGCGTCCAGCGAGAAGCGCTCCGCCTCGAAGCGCAGCCCGCCGCCGTAACTGCTAACGCCCGAGGCCAGGCCACTCTTGCCGTACAGCGTCAACAGCCCCGGCAGGCCCCGCGCCAGGCGCACGTCGCCGATGCCATACG
>JAPPQA010000155.1 GCA_028817255.1 Gammaproteobacteria bacterium
AGCTCGAGCGGGGGCAGTTGCTCTTTGAGGAAGAGTACATAGCGATGATCGAGCAGTATGGCGACGAGTTCAAGGCCAAGATGGGCGCGGAGGCCATCCACGAGATGCTGAGCACCCTCGACTTGGAAGCCGAGATCGCCTCCCTGAAAGAGCAGCTCGAAAAGACCGATTCCGACACCAAGCTGCACAAGCTGTACAAAAGGTTGAAACTGCTTAAGGCGTTCCAGTCGTCGGGCAACCGCCCGGAATGGATGATCCTGAAAGTGCTGCCCGTACTGCCGCCCGAGCTGCGGCCGTTGGTGCCGCTCGAGGGAGGGCGCTTCGCCACCTCTGACCTGAACGACCTCTACCGGCGCGTGATCAACCGCAACAATCGGCTGAAGCGCCTGCTTGAATTAAGCGCCCCGGAGATCATCGTGCGCAACGAGAAGCGCATGCTGCAAGAAGCGGTGGACGCCTTGCTGGATAACGGGCGGCGCGGCCGCACCATCACCGGCGCCAACAAATTGCCCTTGAAATCGCTGGCGGACGTGATTAAGGGCAAGCAGGGGCGCTTCCGCCAGAATCTTCTGGGCAAGCGGGTGGACTACTCCGGCAGGTCCGTGATCGTCGTCGGCCCGACCTTGAAACTGCATCAGTGCGGCCTCCCGAAAAAGATGGCGCTGGAATTGTTCCGGCCGCTGATCTACAGCAAGCTGGAATTTCAGGACATGGCCAACACCATCAAGGCGGCGAAGAAGATAGTGGAACGCGAAGTGCCGGAGGTGTGGGACGTGCTGGAAAAAGTGATCCGCCAGCACCCGGTGTTGCTGAACCGCGCCCCCACGCTGCACCGGCTGGGGATCCAGTCCTTCGAGCCCGTCTTGATCGAAGGCAAAGCGATTCAGCTGCATCCCCTGGTGTGCACGGCGTTTAACGCGGACTTTGACGGCGACCAGATGGCCGTGCATGTGCCGCTGTCTCTGGAGGCGCAGCTGGAGGCGCGCGTCCTGATGATGTCCACCAACAACATATTGTCGCCGGCGAATGGCGAACCGATTATCGTGCCGACGCAGGACGTGGTCCTCGGTCTCTACTACCTGACGCGCGAATCGAAGACCGCCAGGGGCACGGGCATGGTCTTCGCCGGCCCGGACGAAGTGATCCGCGCCTACGAGAGCGAGCTCGTTGACTTGCACGCCAGGATTATCGTCCGCATGCGCGCCGACGGCGCCGACGGCGCCGACGAGGCGGCGGACGGCGCGGGAGAAGGCTCGGCGGTCCGCCGCGTGGAGACCACGGTCGGGCGCATCATTCTCTCCGGCGTCCTGCCCGAGGGATTGCCGTTTTCCCTTATAGACCGGGTGATGGACAAGAAATCCGTTTCCAGCCTCATAGACACCTGCTACCGCCGTCTCGGGCTGAAAAAGACGGTGGTATTCGCCGACCGGCTGATGTACCTCGGCTTTACCCACTCGACCCGCGCCGGCATCTCCATTGGCGTTGACGACATGGTAATTCCCGGACGCAAGGCCGAGATCGTCCGCGAAGCCGAGGAGCGGGTGAAGGACTACGCCCGCCAATACAACTCCGGTCTGATCACCGACGGCGAGCGCTACAACAAAGTCGTGGACATCTGGTCCCGCGCCAACGACAAGGTCGCCAACGCGATGATGCGGGAACTGGGCATGGAGGCGGTCGCGGACGAAGACGGCGGCCGGCCGGTCGAACAGCAATCCTTCAACTCCATATTCATGATGGCCGACTCCGGCGCCCGCGGCTCGGCGCAGCAGATCCGCCAGTTGGCCGGCATGCGCGGATTGATGGCCAAGCCCGACGGCTCGATCATCGAGACGCCCATCACCGCCAACTTCCGCGAGGGGCTGGATGTGTTGCAGTACTTCATTTCCACGCACGGCGCCCGCAAGGGTCTTGCCGACACGGCTCTGAAGACGGCGAATTCCGGATACCTGACCCGGCGTCTTGCCGATGTGGCCCAGGATCTGGTCGTGACGGAGCAGGATTGCGGCACCCGACAGGGGTTGACGGTACGCTCCTTGATCGAGGGCGGGGAGATCGTGGAAACGCTGCAAGAGCGGGTGCTGGGCCGGGTGCTGGCCCGGGATGCCGCCGACCCCAATACCGGGGAGATCGTAGTGGCCGCCGGCGAATTGCTGGACGAGACCAAGGTGGCGATCCTGGACCGATGCGGCCTGGACGAAGTGATCGTGCGCTCTCCCATCACCTGCGACACCCGGCACGGCATTTGCGTTACCTGTTACGGGCGCGACCTGGCCCGCGGCCACCTGGTGAACATCAACGAGGCGGTGGGAGTCGTGGCCGCCCAGTCCATCGGCGAACCGGGCACCCAGCTGACCATGCGCACCTTCCATATCGGCGGCGCCGCCTCCCGTGCCGCCGCCGCCAGCAGCACGGAGATCAAGCATGGGGGCACGTTGCGCTGGCACAATCTGAAGGCCCTGCCTCGGGAAGAGGGGGGCCACGTAGCGATATCGCACTCCGGCGAAGTGCTGGTGCTGGACGCGCAAGGCCGCGAGTGCGAGCGCTACAAGCTCCCCTACGGAGCCGTGCTCACCGCCGCTTCCGGAGACAAGGTGCGGCCCGGCCAGACGGTGGCCAGTTGGGACCCGCACACGCACCCGGTGATCACCGAAGTCTCCGGCCAGGTCAAGTTCGACGATGTCGTCCAGGGCGTCACCGTGGAACACAAAATGGACGAGGTCACCGGCTTGGAAAACATCGTAGTGCTCGACTCCAAGAAGCGCACCGCGGCGACCAGGGAACTCCGCCCCACGATCAAGCTCATCGGCAAGGACGGCGAGGACCTGAAGATACCGGGCACCGACCTGCCTGCCCACTACCCCCTCCCTGCCAAGGCAATGATCAACATTCAGGATGGAGACCCGGTGGGCGTCGGCGCGGTGATCGCCAAGATTCCCCAGGAAGTGCTGAAGACCCGGGACATCACCGGCGGCTTGCCGCGGGTTGCCGATCTGTTCGAGGCGCGCAAACC
>JAPPQA010000156.1 GCA_028817255.1 Gammaproteobacteria bacterium
ACATCGGGCTGGCGCCCTCGTCTTGCCGACTCCCCCTCAAGGGGGGAGTGATGCACTGCACTTGTGTTGTCCGCGAGCATGGCGCAAAATCCGCTCTGGGACGAACCCTGCGGGGATCCGCCGATGGCACTGCTGGCACTGGGGGTAAACCACAAAAACGCGCCCGTGGAGGTGCGCGAGCGACTGGCCTTTGAGGCCGGCGCCATACCCGGCGCCCTATCCAGCCTGTCCAGCCGGAAAGGGGTGCGGGAAGCGGCGATCCTTTCCACCTGCAACCGCACCGAGCTGTACTGCAATCTGCACGAGGGCGGCAAACGCGGCCTCGCCGACTGGCTGGCCGGCTACCACGGCCTGCGCGAGGACAGCCTGCTCCCCTACCTGTACGCGCACCCCGGCCAGCGGGCGGTAAGGCATGTCATGCGCGTAGCCAGCGGCCTGGACTCCATGGTCGTGGGCGAACCCCAGGTCCTGGGACAACTCAAGCTCGCTTACGAAGCGGCGCTCGACGCGGGGACGGTCGGGCCGCTGCTGAACCGGCTGTTTCAACACTCGTTCTCGGCGGCGAAGCAGGTGCGCAGCAGCACCGCGATCGGCCACAGCCCGCTGTCCGTCGCGGCGGTGGCGGTCAAACTGGCCCGGCAGGTCTGCCGGCTGAGCGACAGCAGCGTGCTGCTGGTCGGCGCGGGAGAGACCATAGAGATCGCCGCCAGGCGCTTGCGCCAAGAGAACATCCGGCGAATGATCGTCGCCAACCGCACCCTGGAGACGGCGCAACGGCTGGCGCAGGCGTGCCAGGGCTACGCGATTCACCTGGCCGCCATGCCGGACCATTTGGCGGAGGCGGACATCGTACTCTGCTGCACGGGGAGCCGGACGCCCGTACTCTCCATGGAGGCCGTGGCGAAGGCAGGCGCCGCGCGCAAACACAAACCCATGTTCCTGGTTGACCTCGCCGTCCCCCGGGACATAGACCCGCGGGTGGCCGATCTGGAAGAAGCCTACCTCTATACCGTGGACGATCTGGAACAGGTCATAGACCGAAACCTGGACGACCGCAAGGAAGCGGCAAGAGAAGCGGAGGAGATTATCCGCGCCCGCGTCAGCCGCTTTATGGAATGGCTGCAGGGGCGCCAGGCCGTGCCCGATATCCGCGCCCTGCGCGAACGCGCCTGGCTGCTCCGGGAGCAGGCGCTGGAGGACGCGGAGCGCCAACTGAGCAACGGCACCCCCGCCTCCGAAGTGCTGCGCCGGGTCACCCGCGCGCTGACCGGGAGATTGCTGCACCTGCCCACGGTAAGCCTGCGCGCAGGACGCTCCGACGGCGGGCGCGAGACCGAATAAGGCCGCCGCGCTCCCCGGCCGCCGCCCTGCCCCCGCCGCGCCGCGCGGCCATAGCCGCAGTCGGCGGACGAGCCGCCGCAAAAACCGATGATCAAAAAGAGCCTGCAAGACAAGCTGGAAGGACTGGAACGGCGGCTGGAAAAAATTGACGCCCTGCTGGGCAATGCCGGAGTCTGCAACGACCGCGACCGCTACCGGCAACTGGCCAGGGAGCGGGCGGAACTGGCGCCGGTCGTGTCCTGCTTCCGGGACTACCGGGGCAACGAGGACGCCATCGGCGCCGCCATGCAACTGACCCGGGACGCGGACCCCGGGATCCGGGAACTGGCGCAGGCGGAACTCAAGGAGGCGAAAGGCAGGGAAACGCAGTTGCAGCAAGACCTCCACCGCCTGCTGCTGCCCCGCGACCCGGACGACGCCAAAAACATCTTTCTGGAAATCCGCGCCGGCGCGGGCGGGCGGGAGGCGGCGCTATTCGCCGGCGATCTGATGCGCATGTATTGCCGCTATGCCGAGGCGCGGCGCTGGCAGGTGGAGATCGTCAACAGCCATCCCAGCGAATTGGACGGCTACCGGGAGGTGGTCCTGCGGATTATCGGCAAGGCCGTCTATTCCCGCCTCAAATTCGAGTCCGGCGTCCACCGGGTGCAGCGCGTCCCGGAGACCGAGACGCAGGGCCGCATTCACACCTCCACCTGCACGGTCGCCGTGCTGCCGGAGGCAGAGCGGGTGGACCGCATCGAGGTGCAACCGGACGAACTTCGCATAGACACTTTTCGCGCCTCGGGAGCGGGGGGGCAGCACGTCAACAAGACCGATTCCGCGATCCGCATCCTGCACCTGCCTACCGGGACCGTGGTGGAGTGCCAGGACGAACGCTCCCAGCACAAGAACCGCGCCAAGGCGATGGCGCTGCTGCAAGCGCGGCTGCTGGCCGCGGAGCGCGGCAGGCAGGCCCAGGAGCGGGCGGAAAGCCGGCGGCTGCTGGTGGGCAGCGGCGCCCGCTCGGAGCGGATTCGCACCTACAATTTTCCGCAAAACCGGATGACGGATCACCGCATCCAACTGACCTTGCACCAGTTGGGGGACGTGCTGCTCGGCAAAATAGACGCCGTGATCGAACCGCTGATCAGCGAGTACCAGGCCCAGGCGCTGAGCGCGGCGGCGGACAGCGCGCAATGACGCCGCGGGACCATGCCGCCACCGTGCGTTCGCTGCTCTTCGAGGCGGCGCGCGTATTGGGGGCCGGCGGGCGCGGCCGGCTGGAGGCGGAACTGCTGCTGGCCGACGTATTGGCGACGGGACGGGCGCGGCTGTACGCGCACCCGGAGATGCCGGTGGCGGCGGCGGCGGCGCGGCGGTTCCGGGCGCTGCTGGCCCGGCGCGCCCTGGGCTGGCCCGTCGCCTACCTTACCGGCCTGCGGGAATTCTGGTCGCTGCCGCTGCGGGTCAGCACGCATACGCTGATCCCCCGTCCCGAGACCGAAGAGGTAGTACGGGCGGCGCTGAAGCTGATTCCCGCGGGCACGGCCGCGCGGGTCGCCGACCTCGGCACGGGCTGCGGCGCGATCGCCGTAGCGCTCGCCGGCGAACGCCCCGCCGCCCAGGTGCTGGCGACGGACATTTGTCCCCGCGCCCTGCGGGTCGCGGCGGCCAACGGCAGGCGCGCGCGACGGCGAAACCTGCGGCTGCGGCGGGGGGACTGGTACGCCCCCCTTCGGGGAATGCGCTTCGACCTGATCGTCAGCAATCCTCCGTACATCGCCCCAGGCGACCCGCACCTGAAGCGCGGAGACCTCCGTTTCGAACCGCGGCGGGCGCTGGTAGGACGCCGGGACGGCCTGCAAGAGTTGCGCGCCCTGGTCGCCGGCGCGCCCGCCCATCTCGCCCCCGGCGGCGCTCTGATATTGGAGCATGGCCGCGGCCAGGGGGAACAGGCGCGCGGACTCTTCCGGCGCCGCGGTTACCGGCGCATCCGTACGCACCGCGACCTCGCGGGCCGCGAGCGAGTCACACAGGGGACCGCCCCCCGTGACTAGGCCGCCGCCCGGCCCCCCGGCTTGCCGCCAGGCGCCCGGCGAGCCGCTCCCCTCCTGGCGCGCCTACCTGCAATCGGCTTACGCCATTTGCCGCCGCCGCCGCTTTGCGCCCGCCTCCCGCCGCGCCCCCCAGCAATGGCGCAGGCACCTGCAAGACAATGACTGAAGCGGGCGAATTGCAAGACGAACAACTGCTGCGCTACAGCCGGCAGATCATGCTGACGCAGATTGATGTCGCCGGGCAACTGCGCCTGCGGCGCGCGCGAACGCTGGTGATCGGACTGGGGGGCCTGGGCTCCCCGGTGGCCATGTACCTGGCGGCGGCCGGCGTGGGCGAACTGACCCTGGCCGACCACGACCGCGTGGACCTCTCCAACTTGCAGCGTCAACTCCTGCACCGCACGGCCGACATCGGCGCCCGCAAGACGGAATCCGCGCGCGCGCGCGTTCTGGAACTGAACCCGGAAGTCCGCACCCGGCTGGTCGGGGAACGGCTGGCCGGACAGACCCTGGAGGCGGAGGCCGCCAGGGCCGACATAGTGGTGGACGCCACCGACAACTTCGCCTCCCGTTTTGCCATCAACCGGGTCTGCGCCCGGCTGCGGAAACCGCTGGTCTCGGGGGCGGCCGCCCGCTTCGAGGGACAAGTCGGCGTCTTCGACACCCGGCGGCCCGACAGCCCCTGCTACCGGTGCCTGTACCCGCAAGAGGCGGCCGACCGCCGCCTGAGCTGCGACGAGGCGGGGGTCGTCGCCCCCCTGCTCGGCATCATCGGCAGCGTACAGGCGCTGGAGACCATGAAGGTGTTAATGGACATCGGCCGCCCCCTCTACGGCAGATTGCTGTTGCTGGACGCCCTGCGCATGGAATGGCAATGCCTGCGTCTGCCCCGCGACCCGGACTGCCCCGACTGCGGCGCCCGCCCCCCGCCCGCCGCCGAACCCGAAGAAGCATGAGCCCCATTTTCGGCTCGAGTCCCGAAAAACCGGCACGGGCGCCTGCCGCGCCGCTAATTCAGATCGAAGAGAGCCATCGCGGCCAGGATGACGGCAATACCCCCGGCCATGCGCCACGTCAGCCGCGCCTCCCGGGCGGCCATCTCCGCCCTTACGGAAGAAATATCCTCCCTTACGGCGCAGAGATCTTCTCTTACGGCGGAGATATCTTCTCGCGCGGCAAAGACATCCGCCCTGGTTGCCATGTCGCTGGCAACCGCAACGGACTGCGCCGCCGCCCGCGCCTTGTCGTCCGATGCCCCCGCGTCCCGCAGGGCGTCCAATAGCTCGATATTCGCCTGGGTCATGCCGTGATCGATCATAATCTACATCGCGGGCGCTTGCCACGCGCCGCCGCCGGGCGCCCAAGCGAAGGAGAGAGCAAGGAGGCGGGCGCCCGGCGGCACACAACCATGGAGCCAGCGTTTATTCCACGGTCAGGAATTCGCGGTTCTTCTCGATGATGACGGGGCCGATCCCGCGCACATCCGCCAATTCGTCTATGGATTTGAACTCGCCGTTCTCTTCCCGGTAGGAAACGATGGCCCGGGCCTTGGCTTGTCCAATGCCCTTGATCAGCGCCAGGGTTGCCGCGTCGGCCGTATTGATGTTCACCGTTGCCGGGATGGTCTCCGAAGCCGTCTCCGGCGTCATCTCCGGGGCCATCTCCGGGGTCGTCTCCGCGGCGCCTGCCAACAACGGCAGGAGCAGCAGGGACGCGAGCAGGATTTTTCCGGTCATAGTCGCAACCTCCATGTTCTTACGATTCCCTTACCCATGCGGGCAGAAGCAATCCTAGCCTGCCTACCGCCGAAAAAAATCATTCATTTGAAGGATTTTTGGGGGAGTGCGCGGCGGCCTCCAAGCCGTTACGCAAAGGCAAGCAAAGCGGCCCTCTTATTCCGCCATTCCCTCATTTTTCCCATCACTCCCCCCTGGAGGGGGAGGAAGCGGCGGTTGCGATTTCCGTGTCCGCTGGGGGAAGGAGGCGCCGCTATGCCCCCCACCGGCGCGACTTCGGGCTCCGCCCTCGTCTTGCCGACTCCCCCTCAAGGGGGGAGTGATGCGCGGGAATGGCGGAGTAGTCTTTACACGCTGGATGCCCATAGGGTTTTTGCACAGACTGTTTCGCCGGAATGACAGAAAAAAACAGGCTGTGCAAAAACGCTGTGGGCATCCAGCGAATAAAGCCCACTCCGCCATTCCCATGCCCCCCCTCGCCATTCCCGCGCCCCCCTCGCCATTCCCGCGCCCCCCTCGCCATTCCTGCGAAAGCAGGAATCCAGCGTATAAAGCGCGCGCTTCGCGCTCCTTCAGGGCGGAGC
>JAPPQA010000157.1 GCA_028817255.1 Gammaproteobacteria bacterium
TGGCGGCTTGGCTGCTGCGACTCCCCCTCAAGGGGGGAGTGATGGGAAAAATGAGACGCAGGCTTGCCCCTGGCTTGTCTTTACTGCATTAACGGGGGCAGGAATCTACCCTCCATGGCGGGGTGGGAATCGTTTCCCCTCGATTGCGTAACGGCTTGCGGAGCGGGCGGGCGGTTTCGGCGCTGCGCCGGGCGCCGGCCGCCGCTATCCGTCGCTTGTCCGGGCCGCCGGCAACAGGCGGCCCAGGGCCTGTCCCATGCGTACCGGCGCGTCGCTACGGCAGGACCGCTCCCATATCACCTTGCCCGGCGGGAACAGCAGGATCGCCGTAGAGCCGAAGTGAAAGCGCCCCAGTTCCTGGCCGCGATCCCGCCACGCCTCCGCGGGCGGGGGGCGCCAGGGCTCGGGACTGCGCGGCGCCTGCGGCAACCTGCCCGTCCAGACGGTTTCCATGCCGCCCACGAAGAGCGCCCCCACCATGATCGCCGCCATTCGTCCCGCCGCCGTGTCGAACAGCAGGACCAGGCGCTCGTTGCGCGCGAACAGCCGCGGGATTGCCCGCATGGCAGGGCCGTTTACGGCGAACAGGCTCCCGGGCACGTGCAGCAGTCCCTCGAGTCGGCCCGCCACCGGCATATGCACCCGGTGGTAGTTGCGCGGCGCCAGGTAGAGGGTGGCGCAGCTGCCGCCGGTAAAGGATTGCGCCCACTCCGGCCGGCCGGCGAATAGTTCCGACAGGGGAAGGCGGTGTCCCTTCGCCTGCGGCAGTTGATCCTCGTCCATTCGCTCTATGCATTGACGCGCGACACCGTCCACCGGGGAGAGCACCGTGCGCTCGTCGCCGGCCAGGGGACGACAGCCGCTCTTGAGGGGGCGGACGAAAAACTCCGCGAAGCTGGCATAGGCCGCCGGGTCGGAGGGCTGGGATTCTTCCATGTTGACCCGGAAGGCGCGGATGAAGACCCGGATCAGCAGCGCCTTCCACGGGCGCCAGCGCCAGCGCGCCAGCAGGCCGCCGCAACGGGTCAATAGCCCTTGGGGCAGCAGATATTGAGGCAGGACGCACAGCCGGTCCCATATGGAGGCGGCCTGTTCCCCCGCGGGACTTGTTTGCCGTTCCTCCGGCATGCGCGCTCCTCAGCCGGGGCGGCGTTCCCGGTAGGAGCGGATGGCCTCCAGCCGCCCGCGCAGTTGCTCGGCGCGGTGCGGCGGCGGCAGTACGGCCAGCAGGCGGGCTCGCGGATCGATCAGGAACAGGGAGGAGGTATGGGCGGCGCCGCCTTGGATGCCGAATTGCCCGCTCAGGCGCCGCAGCTGGGCATCGTCGCCCGTCAGGCCCAGCAGGCGGGGATGCAGGTTTGCCAGGTAATTCGCCAGCCGTTGCGGGGAGTCGCGCCCGGGATCCACGGAAACGAATAAGGTTTGCAAGCGGCCCCCGTCCCCGTTGTCCTCCGTCATGCGGAGCAGGCGGCCCAGTTCCGCCGCCGTCGGCGGGCATATGTCCGGGCAGTGCGTGTAGCCGAAGAACGCCAGCGTCCAGCGCCCCCGCAGCCGCTCCAGGCCGAAACGGCCGCCGCTGGAGTCCTCCAACTCGAAGGGAGACAGCGGCTTGGGCGGGGACAGCAAGGTCTGCGCCAGCCGGGCATCCTGCGCCTGCCGGTCCAGGTAGGCCACGGCCCCCGTCCCGGCCGCGGCCAGCAGGACGGCGGCGGCAAGGAACCGCGGCAGGAAATGTCTTATGCGCACGCCGCCAGGCTCCCGCAAACCGCCGCTAGGCCCTGGCCTTGCCGGCCTTGTTCGCCTCGCCGACCTCGGCGAGGCGGCCCGTCTTGACGTCGTAGATGTAGCCGTAGATGGCGATCCCGGGGGGCACCAGCGGATGGTTTCTGATGCGGCTCACGTCTTCGACCACGCTCGCGGCGTTATCGGAGAAGCACAGCCAGTTAATGTATTGGCCTTCCGTGGAGCCGGGGCCGCCGCCCGGATCGTGCCAGCCGCTGTCGTCCGCCCGGGCCTGCTTCAGGCTGCTGGCCAGCAGCCCGCGCATGATCTCGTCGTTAAAGGTCTCCATGCCGCATTCCGTGTGGTGGATGACGAACCACTCCCGCGTACCCAGCAGCTTGTACGAAATGACCAGCGAGCGGATCGCGTCGTCGCTGGCCCGGCCCCCGGCATTGCGGATGATGTGCGCGTCGCCCTCGGTCAGGCCCGCGCACTTGGCCGGGTCCAGCCGCGCATCCATGCAGGTGAGGATGGCGATGCGCTTTCCTGGCGGTATTGGCAGCTTGCCCTTGTCGCCGAAATCGGCGGCGTAGGCATCGTTTGCCGCCAGCATGTCTGTCACTGCTTTGCTCATCGTGCTGTCTCCGT
>JAPPQA010000158.1 GCA_028817255.1 Gammaproteobacteria bacterium
ACTTCGGGCTTGCGCCCTCGTCTTGCCGACTCCCCCTCAAGGGGGGAGTGATGCGTAAGAACCGCTTTTCTTGTCCTCGATTGCGTAACGGCAGGATTCTTCCCTGCGATTGCGTAACGCTCGGATGAGGAACGCCCCTGAGCGCACCCCAGCCAGCGCGCCCAAGCCAGTGCACCCAAGCCTGGCATTTGATACCATTCCGTACCGAGAGCCGGGCGCGAATGGAAGACTAAGGGGAGGCAGAAATATCATGAGCATACAAGTAGGCGAGCAAATCCCTTCGGCCCAGGTGACGATCATGGGCGAGGAGGGCCCGCGCATGGTGGATACGCGCGAGCTGTTCGGCAAGGGCAGGATCGTATTATTCGCCGTGCCGGGGGCCTTTACCCCCACCTGTACGGCGGCGCACCTGCCCGGCTACGTGGTCAACGCCGACAAGATCAAGGCCAAGGGGGTGGAGCGCATTTTCTGCCTGGCAATGAACGATGCCTTTGTCATGGATGCCTGGGGCAAATCGCAAAACGCCGAGGCAATCTCCATGATCGCCGACGGCAACGGCGATTTCGCCCGCGCCCTGGCCCTGACCCTGGACGCCAGCGGCTTCGGCATGGGAACGCGCTCGCAACGTTTCGCCCTGATCGCCGAGGACGGCATGGTGCGGCAACTGTTTCTGGAAGAAGGCACCGGCCTGGAAAACAGCGCCGCCGAAAAGGTGCTCGCCGCGTTGTGAGACGCGCCGCGAGACGCTTCGACCCGTGCCCTGCGCTTCCCTGCCCGGCCGCGTAGAAAGTATCGCCGCGTTCCATAACGCGCTCGGGGCGCAAGACCGGCAATGAACGCGACGGTGGAATTCTTCGAGGACCGGGTCGCCGCCGCCTTCGTTGCCGCCGCCGTCGTCTGGGCGCTGTTCGGCATGACCGCCGGCGTGTACCTCGCCGCCGAGATGGTGTGGCCGGCGCTCAACCTGGATCTGCCGTGGCTCACTTTCGGGCGCCTGCGCACGGTGCACACCAACGCCGTCATCTTCGGCTTCGGCGGCTCGGCGCTGATCGGCACCTCGTTGTACAGCGTGCAACGCACCTGCCACCGGCGCCTGTTCATGCCGCGGCTCTCCTGGGCAGTGTTCTACGGCTGGCAGGCGGGGCTGGCCCTGGCGATGGCGACGCTGTTTCTGGGGATCAACACCGGCAAGGAATACGCCGAGTTCGAATGGCCGCTGGACATCGCCGTGGCGCTGCTCTGGATCGCTTACGCCGTGGTGTTCTTCGGCACCATCGCCCGGCGGCGCATCCAGCCGATCTACGTCTCCAACTGGTTCTACGGCGCGTTGATCCTCGTGGTGGCCATGCTGCACGTGGTCAACAGTCTGGCGTTGCCGGTGTCGCTCGCCAAATCCTACCCGATTTACGCCGGCGCCCGCGACGCCGTGGTGCAGTGGTGGTACGGGCACAACGCCGTCGGTTTCTTTCTCACCGGCGGTTTCCTCGGGATGCTCTACTATTTCCTGCCCAAGCACAGCGGCTGCCCGATCTGGAGTTACCGCCTGTCCGTGGTCGCCTTCTGGGCCTTCGTCTATAGTTACATCTGGGCCGGGCCGCATCATTTGCACTACAACGCGGTCCCTGACTGGCTGCAGTCGCTGGCCATGGTGATGAGCCTCATCCTGCTGGCCCCGTCGTGGGCGACGATGGCGAACGGCATCATGACCCTCAAAGGTTCGCGGCGACCGTGGCGCACGGACCCGGCGCTGAAATTCATCGCCCTGTCGCTGGTCTTCTACGGCCTGGCCACCTTTGAGGGGCCCATGCTGGCGATCAAAAGCGTCAACGTAGTGAGCCACTTCACCGAGTGGACCATCGGCCATGTCCACTCCGGCGCGCTGGGCTGGAACGCCCTCGTAACCTTCGGCACGCTGTACATCCTGGTGCCGCGCCTGTACGGGCGCGAGCTGTACAGCGCGCGGCTGGCGAACCTGCATTTCATCCTTGCCCTGCTTGGCGTCTTGATTTACATCCTGGCGATGTGGGGCGCCGGCGTGACCCAGGGCCTGCTCTGGCTCAGCCTGGACGAGGCCGGCGAGCTCAAGCACGGCTTCACGCAAGTCATGGACGCCATGGCGCCGTACTACTTCATGCGCCTGCTGGCGGGACTGCTGTTTCTGGGCGGCGCGGCGACCATGGCCTGGAACCTGTATATGACCGCGCGCGGCGCCAGCACGGTCACCGCTTCGCCGGCGCCGGTCTCCCCGACAGCGCCGCCCGCGGCCCCTGCCCCGGCCGCCTCGCCGGCAACGGCCTGAGCCGCGCCGCCGGACCGGAACATGCTGGCACTGCACAAAATCCTGGAGCGGCACTCCGGACTGCTGATCTTCGGCATCCTGTTCGTGGCCTCGCTGGGCGGACTGGCGCAGATTATTCCCACCTTCTTCGACCGAGAGCTGGGCACTGCCGCCGCTGCGACCCAACCGTACACGCCGCTGGAGCTGGTCGGACGCGACATCTACATCCGCGAATCCTGCGCGTTGTGCCATTCGCAGCAAATCCGCCCGCTGCTGGCCGAGGTCAAACGCTACGGCCCGCCATCCATGCCCGGCGAGTTCGTCTATGACCGCCCGTTCCTGTGGGGGTCCAAACGCACCGGCCCGGATTTGCACCGCATCGGCGGCAAATACAGCGACGCCTGGCATGAACTGCATCTGCTCGACCCGCGCGCGGTAGTGCCCTCCTCCATCATGCCGGCGTATCCGTGGCTGGCCTCGCGCCCCGCCGACCCCGGCGGCAGCGTCGCGGACCGGATGCGCGCCCTGCAAAAGCTGGGGCACCCGTACTCGGCGCAAGACATCCAGGGCGCCGCCGACGCGCTGGCGGGCAAGACGGAGATGGATGCGATGATCGCGTACCTGCAATCGCTGGGACGCCGGCCATGACCCAGCTGATCCTCGCCGGCGACCTGCTGGTATGCGCCTTCATGGTCGGGCTGGCCGCCTGGCTGCTCACTCGCGGCGGCAAAGAGAAAAGCGAGGCGGCGGCGCAAATCCCCCTGCAAGACGAAGTGCCCGGCGCCCCCGGCAACCCGAATGTTCCCGGCAACGATGCCGCGCCCGGGCAGCCGGCCGCAAATCCTGTAGCAAGCACCAAAGAGAGTCCCGGAGCAAGCCCTCGATGAGCGCCTTCTGGAGCGGTTGGATCGCTGGCATCGTCGTCCTCAGCCTGATCGGACTGGCATGGCTGCTGGCAAGCGCCTACCGCTCGCGCCCCGGCGACGACGCGGCGGAACCGGATGCGGTATGGGACGGCACCCTGCGCGAGGCCAACAACCCCGCGCCGCTGTGGTGGCTGGCGCTGATCGTCGCCCTGCTCGCCTACACTGTGGTGTACCTGGTGCTGTACCCCGGCCTCGGCAACTTCCCCGGCGCCTTGAAATGGACTCGGCACGTGCAACTGGAGCGGCGCCTGGATGCCTACGAGGAACGCTACGGCGCACTGCGCGAGCGGTGGCGCGGCGCCTCTGTCTCCGAACTCGCTGCCGACCCACAGGCCATGCGCAGCGCCGCCGGCATTTATCAAACCCACTGCTCCGGCTGCCACGGCGCGGATGCCCGCGGACAGGCCCGGCTCTTCCCCAACCTCGCCGACGCCTCCTGGCAATGGGGCGGCGACGAAACGCAGATCGCGAACAGCATCGCCAACGGCCGCAACGGGCTGATGCCGCCCTGGGGCGCGGTGCTGCAAGACAAAGGCGTGGCGCAGGTAGCCGACTACCTGCTCGCCCTCGCCGCGGGCAAAACCGCCGCGGGCGACACGGGTGGCGGCGCCGGCGGCACGGCAACCGGCGGCGGCGATGCCAGTGGCGGCGATGCCGCCATTGCCGCGGCGGACGCCGCAACCGCCGCCGACAAAGACCCGCATAGCGCAGGGCGCAAACTCTACTCGCAGTTCTGCGTCGCCTGCCACGGCGCCGAGGCGCAAGGCAACCCCGCATTGGGGGCGCCGAATCTCGCGGACTCGGTATGGCTCTACGGCGGCGACGAAGAATCCGTGCGCCATTCCATTGCCCTGGGCCGCGTCGGCGTCATGCCGGCGTGGAAAGAGCGCCTGGACGAGACCCAAATTCGCTTACTGACCGCCTGGCTGGCGAATGGGGCACAGACAGCGGAGGATTAAACGGGTTCAAAAATGCCCACAAGCACCCAATGATACGAATAGGCGCTCATGACGTGTCAGCATATCCAGTATCGTCAAATTTGTGCATTAGGTACGCCTGCCTGTGCGCCTCATTCTTCCCATCACTCTCCCCTTGAGGGGGAGCCTAGGCGGCCCTTGCGGTTCTCCTGGGCGGTGGGGTGTAGCAAGCGCTTTCGATGCTCCCCCCACCGGCGCGACTTCGGGCTGGCGCCCTCGTCTTGCCGACTCCCCCTCAAGGGGGGAGTGGTGCGTAAGAACCGCTTTTCTTCCCTTCGATTGCGTAACGGCTTGAGGCGGGGCGCAAGCCGTTACGCAATCGGGAGGAAAAGATTCCCATCCCCGCCATTCCTCCCCTTTACCCCGTCATTCCGGCGAAACAGTCTGTGTAAAAACCCTATGGGCATCCA
>JAPPQA010000159.1 GCA_028817255.1 Gammaproteobacteria bacterium
AGAGCATGTGGCCGTATTGACGCATGCCGAGCAGCGCCATGCGGTGCGCCGCGTCGTCGGCGAATCGCCAGCGACCCTGCGCCCGGCGCACCTGGTCGGCGAAGGGGCCGCCGCCGGGGACGATCACGCCGCTGTCGGCGCCGCCGCCGATTTGCGCCGCGTGCGCCAGCGCGCGCGCGAGTTCGGGGCGGGCATAGAGGCTGCCGCCGACTTTCAGTACCCATTTCACCCGCCGGGCGCGCCGAACAGGCGCATCATCGAGGAAACCTTGTCCAGCGTTTCCTGGTACTCGGCCTCGGCCACGGAGTCGGCGACGATGCCGCCGCCGCCGTGGAATACGACCCGTCCCGGCAGGTGACAGGCGGTGCGGATGGCGACGCTCAGGTCCATGTCGCCGTGGCGGCTCAGGTAGCCGATGGCGCCGCAATAGACGCCGCGCCGGTCCGGCTCCAGCTCCTCGATGATCTCCATGGAGCGCAGCTTCGGCGCGCCGGTGATCGAGCCGCCGGGGAAGCAGCCCTGCAACAGGTGCAGCGCGTCCCTGTCGGCGGCCAGTTCGCCCTCTATCGCGCTGACCATGTGGTGGACGTTGGCGAAGCTCTCGATGTCGAATAGCCGGCTGACGCGGATCGAGCCGGGGCTGCAATTCTTGCCGATGTCGTTGCGCAACAGGTCCACGATCATCAGATTCTCGGCGCGATCTTTGTCGCTGTGTCGCAGCGCCTCGATTTCCCGGCGGTCCTGTTCTGGCGTCCGGCGCCGCGGCCGGGTGCCTTTGACCGGCAGGGTCTGGACATGACTGCCGCGCAACCGCAAAAAGTTCTCCGGCGAAATGCTGAGCACCTGCAGGTCTCCGAAATCCAGGTAGGCGGAGAAGGGGGCCGGGTTGAGTTGGCGCAGGCGCCGGTACAGCTGCCACGGGTCGCATTCGATCTCCACCGTGAACTTCTGCGCCAAGTTCACCTGGTAGCAGTCGCCGGAGCGGATATAGCCCTGGATCGTCTGGAAGCGCTCGATATAGCCGCGCCGGTCCATATTCGCCACCGGCGGCGAGCGGATGCGGCAGGCCGCCGGCGGCGGGTGTGCCGGCGCGGCCGGGGCGGGTGCCGACAGCAGCCGCAGGACGGCCTCGAAGTCGTCCTGGCCGAAGCGTTCGCCGGGGCGTCCTACCAGGGAGAGCTCCCGCCGCCGGTGATCCGCGATCGCCGCCCAGTCGTAGATGCCGAGCAGGATCTCCGGCACCCGTTCGCGGTCGGCTGCGATCTGCGGCAGCCTCTCGATGCGCCGGCCCAGGTCGTAGCCGAAGTAGCCGATGGCGCCGGTCTGGAACGGGCAGGGGGCGCAATCGCGGGGCGCGCAATCCAGGTACTCGCGGTCCCAGATGTGGGCGCGCACGACCTCGAACGGGTCGCCGGAATGGTCGCGGCGCCCGCCGTCCGCCGATTCCACGGTAGTGTGCCCGTCGCGGCTGCGGATCAGGCTGCCGGGGTCGGCGGCAAGGATGTCGTAGCGCCCCTGGCCGCCGCGTGCCGCCCCGCTGTCGAGGAAGACCGCGCCCGGCCGGCCCAGCAGTCGCTCGAACAGTGTTGCGGTGTCTTCCGTATAGGGCAGGGATCGGCGCCACATCGCGCCTGCCGCGGCGGCCGGCTTCAACGCCTCGCTCCCGCCAGTCGCTGCGCGAGGCAGGCCACGCTGACGGCGGCCGCGCAGTCGTCGGCTCGTTCCCGCAGGGCTTGGGGCGCCGGGCCCAGCAATTCGCTGAAGCGGAGGAAGCGGCAGGCATGGCGCCGCGCCGCCCGCCCGGCCACCCGCCGCGCCAGGAAACAGCCGCTGCCGGCGCCGACGATAGCAGCCGGGGCGGCGCAGGATGCCGCCGCCAACAGGCGCCGGACGCCTGCCGCGATCCTGCGTTGCTGCACGGTTGCAATGGCCCGGGCGGCGGCGCGCCAGTATTCGAGCTCGGGCTCCTCGTAATCGCGGCCGAACATCCGCGCCAGGCGCCGCGCGCTGCCCTGCGGCGTCTTTTCGCCCTGGTCGCATGCCGGGTGTTGGTCGGCTCGTTCCGGCAGTTCGCCCAGTAGCCGGTACACGTCCGCCGTGACGGCGAAATATTCCGCCATCACCGAATGCTCCGTCCCGCCGATGCGGAAGCGGTCGGCGATGGCCATGACCGGCGTGCGGGTAACGCCAGTGTAGAGCAGTTCGCCCGCCCTCATGCGCTCCGCATCGGTGCGTGCCGTCGCCTGCACTCGCTTGCCCCGAAACGGCGCCAGATCGGTAGTAGTGCTGCCGATGTCCAGCAGCAGCCCGTCGCCGGCCCGTTGCGCCGTCCAGCTGGCGGTCGCATGCCAGTTCATCGAGGCGACTCGCTCCGGGCGTCCCGCGGCCTCCGAGGCATCCATAATCCCTGCCGTGCCGGCATACGCCAGGAAAGGGCGTCCCAGCAGCTGCCGCATTTCCGCGACGATCGCGGCTACTCCCTCGGCGCGGCTGCGAAAGCAGTCGGCCAGTTCGCCGCTCATGGTTACCACGTGGAGCGCGTTGCCGCCGCTGTCCAGCGCCTTGGCGCAGAGTCGGTGCGCCGGAGTCAGCCGCTCCAGGCCCAGCCATAGGGGGCAGGCCGCTTGCGTGACGTGCGTGAGCCTCCCGTCCGGCGCCAGCCGCGCCGCTTTCAGATGGGCGCCGCCCACGTCCCAGCCGACGACCTCAGCCGCCATCGCAGCGCACCTCGACTGTGGCACGGTT
>JAPPQA010000160.1:0-1439 GCA_028817255.1 Gammaproteobacteria bacterium
GGCCGCAGTGGACGAGAAAAGCACGGTGGACGCCGGCCTGCGGCTGAGCTTCGGCTCGCAGTTCGGCCTGGATGTCGCTCCCGAGATCGGGGCCGTGCACAATTTATATCCGGATCTGGCCCTGCGCGCCCGCGCCGGCAGGGGATTTCGGGTGCCCCGGGTAACCGAGGTGCAGCCTATCGGCGCCACCCCCCCGAACGAACGGCTGAACCCGGAAAGCTTCTGGAACCTGGAGACGGGGATTAACAAGCGATTCGGGGAACGCGCGGAATTCGACGCCGCATTCTGGTGGATGAGCGGCGACAACCTGATTCTACCCTCCGGCGCCAACAGGCAAAGACAGAATACCGGCGAATTTACCCACCGCGGCTTGGAGTCTCTACTGGCCATACGGGTTCACAGACACCTGCGGCTGCTATTTGCCGGCACTGTCATGGATTTGAGAGGGGACACCGCCAACATACCGCAGAGCGCTTTCGATATCGGCGCCGACTTCCAATACGGCAAGTTGCGCATCAACCTGACCTCCCGCTACGCCGGCGATCTTTACGGAGGCAACGACGAGACCAACAAGCTGGACAGCTACTACGTCGCGGATCTGCATGTCGGCTACGACGTAGGCTATGGCATCACGGCATACATGGATATAGACAATATCACCGACGACGACTATGAAACCCTTGCCGGCTATCCCCAGGTGCCGCGGGCAGTCTTTTTCGGGTTGCGCAAGACTGTCGGCCGGTAAAGCCAGGCGCCGCGCATCCCTGCCTGCGCCAGGGCGCGGGGCGCAACCGCAAGCGTCTGCAGGCGCTGGCGCAAGGCGCAAGGCTCGCCTGCCGACAGCGCCGCCCCCGACCGCTTGCCGCCTGCTCCAGTTGCCGGTGAGGCCCGCATGATCGAGATCTTTCTCGCCGGCGGACCGGTGATGTACCCCCTGTCGCTTTGTTCCGTATTGGCTTTGGCCGCGATCCTCCGGCAGACGCTGGTATGGGCGCGGGTGCAGCGCGGCCGGCGGCCCGACCTGGTTGCCCGGCTGTTGCAAGAGCCAACCCCGCGGGAACCGGGATGCCCCCCCTCGCCGGACATCGTGGCACGGGTGTTGATGGATGGCAGCCGCCATCCCCCCACGGAGGCCGGGGTGCATATGCGGGGCTACGCGCATACGGAGATGCAGGCTGTGGAGCGCGGGGTGGGAATCATCCGCGCTTTGGTCACGTTGACGCCGCTGCTGGGCAGTTTCGGAACCGTACTGGGAATCGTCGAATCCTTCCAACTATTGGGCAGCGCGCAACTGCTGGATCCGACCGTCGCCAGCGGCGGCCTGGCAAAGGCTCTGATCACGACGGCGTTCGGCCTGGCCATCGCCATGATTAGCTTCGTTGCCCATTGCATCTTTCAGACCAAGGCGCTGGCGCTTGGGCAGGAACTGGAGCATCGGT
>JAPPQA010000160.1:1449-9063 GCA_028817255.1 Gammaproteobacteria bacterium
ACCGGCGGTTCATGAAAGCCCGGCGCCACCCCGGGAACGAGCATCCGCGGGCGCAGCCGGCAACCATGCAGCAGCGGGCGGAGCACCTGCGCGAATCCAGGATCGAGATGATCCCGCTTATAGACATCGTATTTCTGGTGCTGGCCTCGTTCATTTACGCCAGTCTCTTCACAACCTATAAAGTCGGGCTGTCGCTGGAACTGCCCCAGGCAACCCAGGCCAGCGTCGAGACCGCGCCGACGCTGACGCTCACAATCGAGAAGGGCGGCTCGCTATTTCTGGAGCGACAACCGATCGGCCGCGCAGAGCTGGAGCAGGAACTGGGCAGGGAGGTCGCGGCACGACCGGGAATCGCCCTGTTTGTCATCGCCGACCGAGGTGCGCAGGTGGAAACGCTGGTACAGGTGATGGACCTGGGGCAAAAGCTGGGGATAGAGAAGCTGACCGTCGCCACCGCACCGGAGACCGGCGCCGAGCAGCGGCCATGATTGACCGGGACGACGCACTGACCCTGGCCGTTTCCGTCACAGTCCACGTTTTGGCGCTGGGCTCGATTCCAGGGCCGCGGATGCAAACCGGGACGCCGGAAAGAGGAGGTCTGGCAGTGAGCGTCGCCGCATTGGCTGCCGGACAGCCCGGCGCCGTCCCGAACCCCTCCCCGGAACCGGCGGCGCCGCGGCAATCCCGGGTTGCCGTCGCGACTCCGCCCGGCAAGGCAAAAACGCCGGATACGGACAGTGCAGCCAATTCCCCCAAAGCCGCCGACCCCCAAACGCCCGAAGACAAAAACCCGGCCCCGGCCGAAAGCTCTGAAAACCCTGAAACCCCTGCCAGACCGTCCGAGGCAAAAACGCCAGAACCCGAAAGGCCATCTGCCCCCCCGGCCAAAACCGCCCGCTCCGAAGCGCCGGTAGAAGACACGCCGAAACGAGACCATTCGCCGGAAAGCGCCTCGCCGAAAAATGCCTCGCCGGAAAGCGCCGCGAAAAATGCCGCCGCTTCTCCCGGCGCAAAAACGCCGGACTCGGGAAGGCCGCCCGTAATTTCCGAGGCGGCCGCGCCCAGGCAGGCCGGGAAGAAAGCGCCGGAAACTCCGCCAGACAACGCCGCCCCCCTTAAATCCGCCGCGGTCGAGCCCCCCGAGCAAAAAATCCGACCGGTGGGAAGCGGCGCGCTGCCCGGCCGGGCCAGGCCGGGCGATACGGGGCATAAACCCGGGCGACGGGGAATAACGCCCGCCCCGAAGCGGCCTCGGGCGAAGCAACGCCCGGAAGTGCTGGCCCGCCCGCTATACCACCTGATCCCCAGTCCGCCCTATCCCGAGCGCTCGCGGGATCTGGGCGAAGAAGGCAGAGTCGTCATCGCGGTACTGGTGGCAGAGGACGGCAAAGTCGCCGAAGCTCATGTACACGAGTCATCGGGACATCCCATGCTGGATGGCAGCGCACTCGCCACAGTCCGGGAAAAGTGGCTCTTCAAACCGGCCCGAAGCGGGGATGCGCCGGTTACCGCCTGGATCCGGGTGCCCATAGATTTCCGCATTTCGGATCGCTAAGGGCAGTTCTTTCCCCGGCTTTCCCCCGCAATCCTCCGCCACCAGAAGGGCAGCGCTCGCGCAAGCCGTTTACAAGCCGCTTCTGGGAGTGCAGGCAGCCGGCTTGCGGCGGCGCCGTTGCGGCAACCCGGGATCGGCGGATTCCGGCACCTCCAGGGCCGCCAACTCCTCTGCAATCTCGCGAATCGTGTTCATGCCGGGACAGTTCGGCGCATAGTCTATAGGCGACTTGCCATTGCGCTCCGCTTCGGTGAACAGGGGATCGTACGGGACCGTGGCCAGGATCGGCATGTCATGCAGGGAGCAAAACTCTTTGATCGCAGCCAGATCGTCATCCTCCTTGACCTTATTGGCGACGATAAAGATGTAGGGGATCCGCAACTCGCGGGCCAGCAAGTGGGTGCGGGCGGCGGCCTCAAGCGATCGGTAGTACGGTTCGGCAACCACCAACATGGTATCCACGTTGCGCGCCGTGCCGCGCTTCAAATGCTCAAGCCCGGCCTCCATGTCGGTGATCGTATGATCGCCATGGCCGCTCATCTCGGCAATGATGCCGCGCACCGCCAGGTGGGAGGCGCACATGCAGCCACTGCCGGCGCTGCCTTCCGCCGGCCTGCCCATAACGACAAGATCTATTTCTTGCGGCGCGGAGGCGCCGTATTGCCGAATCAACTCTTCTCCGGAGACGGTCATTTGCAGCTTGCGGGTGCCGTCGGACTGGGCCTCAATCTCCATGATGTCCGGCTTGATATACTTGATTTGCTCCGCTTCCCCGGGAGACATGCCAAGCGTCAAGGCCAAATTGGGATTGGGGTCTCCATCCACGGCAAGCACCTTGTGGCCTTCTTCCGCAAGAACTCTGGCCAAGGCGCCCGCCACGGTCGTCTTGCCGGAGCCGCCCTTGCCTACGGTTGCGATCTTCATCCTCGTTCCTCCTGTCGTGCAATCATGAACGGCGAACCTGCATATTAACCGCCCGGCCCGCGGCATACAACGAAGACGCCGCTGCCGTCAGCAAATCCGCGGCAACTGCTCCCCCACCGGCATATCAACGATCCTCTCGCCGCCGAAACCGGTGCGCAAAAGGACCATTCCCTCCGGCCGCGCTATCACCTCGCCGATCAGTGCCGCATCCCTGCCGGCGGGGTGCGCCCGCATCGCCCGCAACACCGCCTCGGCATGAGCGGGGGGCGCAACACAAACCAGCTTCCCCTCATTGGCCAGATACAGCGGATCCAGACCCAGGATCTCGCACATCCCCCTGACCGATTCGCGGGTCGGCAGGGCGGATTCTTCTATCCTCAGACAGCAATTCGCCGCCCGGGCGAATTCGTTGAGCACGGCAGCGACACCGCCCCGGGTGGCATCCCGCATAGCCCGGATATCCGGACAGACGGCAAGCATGTCCCGCACCAGTCCGCCCAGCGGCTGACAGTCGGTCTCCACAGGATTGTCCAACGCCAGCTCGCCACGGGCATCGAGGATGGCCGCACCGTGATCGCCGATGCAGCCGTTGATCAAAATACGGTCTTCAGGCTGGACCTGAGCGGCGGAGATACGGACTCCCGTCGGGGTCAGGCCGATGCCGGCAGTGTTGACGAACAGTTTGTCCGCCGCGCCCCGGTGCACGACCTTGGTGTCGCCGGTAACGATGCATACGTCCGCGCACTCCGCGGCGGCCTGCATGGAGCCAGCGATACGGCGCAGGGTATTCACAGGCAGTCCTTCCTCGATGATCACGCTGCAACTGAGATACAGCGGCACCGCGCCGCTGACCGCCAAATCGTTCACCGTGCCGTTGACGGCCAGCATGCCTATGTCTCCGCCCGGGAAAAAAAGCGGATCTACTACGTAGCTGTCCGTGGTAAAAGCCAACCGCTGCTGACCGCCGGACAGCCGATCCAGCGGCAGCAGCGCGGAGTCTTCGCGGAGATTGGCGCCGCCGCCGAAGCGCGCGGCAAAGACGCGCCCGATCAGGTCGTGCATGGCTTGGCCGCCGCCGCCGTGCGCCAGCGTGACGATCTCCCCCCCGCCGTCCGGTGGCGGCACGGCAGCGGGCGGTTTGCTCATACAGACGCTGCAGGGTCCGCCAATGGGCCGCGAGCGGCGCGGCCGTCTTCCGGCAGCGCGCGGGCATAGTTGTAATAGGCCGCGCAGGCGCCCTCGGAAGACACCATAAGGGCGCCCATTGGAGTCTGCGGGGTGCAACGGGTCCCGAACACTCTGCATTGCCGGGGCTTAATCAGGCCGCGCAGGACCTCGCCACACTGGCAGGCGCTGGGGTCGGCGACCTCCAGATTCGGCAGGGCAAACTTGCGCTCCGCATCGTAGCGGGCATATTCGTCCCGCAACCGCACCCCCGAGCGCTCGATCGAGCCCAGTCCGCGCCATTCGAAAAACTCGCGCAGCTCGAACACTTTCTCGACCGCCGCCCGCGCCGCACTGCCGCCGTCTTCGCTCACCACGCGCCGGTACTGGTTCTCCACCTCGCAACGCCCTTCGGCCAATTGTTTCAACACCATCCAAAGCGACTGCAAGATGTCCAGCGGCTCAAAACCGGATATGACCACCGGACGGCGGTACCGCTCCGCAATGAATTGGTAGGGCCGAATGCCGATCACCGTGCTGACATGCCCCGGCCCCAGAAAACCGTCGAGTCGCTGATCGGGAGAATCCAGCAATGCCCGAATCGTCGGGATGATGGTGATGTGATTGCAGAACAGGGAAAAATTCGCAATTCCCTCCCGTTCTGCTTGCAACACGGTGAAGGCAGTGCTGGGCATGGTGGTCTCGAAACCCAGGCCGAAAAAGACGATCTCCCGGTCCGGCATGGCACGGGCCAACTGCAAGGCATCCATGGGCGAATAGACCATGCGCACATCGGCCCCGTCGGCCCGGGCCTGCAACAGGCTTTTGCGGGAACCCGGCACCCGCATGGCGTCGCCGAAGGTGGCGAGGACGACACCGTCCCGCCCGGCCAGCGCCAGGCAATCGTCCACCCGTCCCCTGGGCAGCACGCACACAGGGCATCCCGGACCGTGCACCAGTTCGACCCAGTCCGGAAGCATCCCCTCGATTCCGTAGCGGAATATGGAGTGGGTATGGCCGCCGCATACTTCCATGATCTGCAAAGGGCGCCGCCGCGGGACGCCCAGCCGCGGCGCCAGTGCCTCAATCCCGGACAGCAGGGCCCGCACCTTGGCCGGGTCGCGAAATTCGTCCATGTACTTCACGGGGTTCGCCTTAAGGGCGGGTCTCCCGACGCAGTCGCCGTTTGCGACATGGCCTCCAATTCCGCCTGCGCTTCACCCAGCTCGGTGAGCAAACGCAAGGTTTTCCGCGCCTCCTCCTCGTCAATCCGGCTCATGGCGAAACCGACATGGATCAGGACCCACTCGCCGACGCAGGATTCGAGCGGGCAATCCGCATCCACTATGCAAGCGAGCACCACTTCCCGCTTGACGCCGCCAACCTCCACCAGCGCAAGTTTGCGCTCGGCATCGGTAATCTCGGTCACACGCCCGGGAATGCCCACACACATTTTCGCCCGACCCCGCTCAACTCTCCAACATGCGTGCCGCCGCGATGGCCGCCTGTCCCAGAGAAAGACCGCCATCGTTCGCCGGCACCCGGCTGTGGGACAACACCTGAAAACCGGATTTCCGCAATAACCCCTGCAGTTCCCCGGTGAGCAGCGCATTCTGGAATACGCCGCCGCTGAGAGCCACCCTGCCTTGCCACTGGTCTCCGTGCCGCTTTCTCAGATGAACGATCATGCCCGCGATGGCTTGCGCCAAACCCTGATGAAAACGGTAGGAGATGCGTCCGGGAGAGACCCCCGCGGCGAGATCCGCCAACAAAGCCGGCCACAGAGGCTGCGTACTCAAGCTGGCGCAACCTGTCTCATGCCCTGCCATAATGTCGAAACTATAGCACAAATCCCCCTGCCGCGTTTCCCCGCGGGCCACCGCCTCCAGTTCGATGGCCGCCTGTCCCTCATAAGTAACTTCCCGGCGCAGACCGATAACCGCGGCAACGGCATCGAACAGGCGCCCGCAAGACGTGGTCGAGGGAGTGTTGATCCCCTGTGCGATCATCCGCTCCAGCGTTGCCCGCTGCCGGCGCAACGACCGAAAAACCGGCAGGCTCTCCCAGTGTAACCGCGACCCGTAACGCTGCAGATAAGCGCAGGCCATGCGCCAGGGCTCGCGGATGGCGGCGGCGCCTCCCGGCATGGGAACCGGCGCGAAGCAGGCCAGGCGCCGATACCCCCGGTAATCCGCGAAAAGGAACTCCCCGCCCCAAAAAGAACCGTCCTCTCCGTAGCCCAGGCCGTCCAGAGCGATGCCCAGAACCGGCGGAGCATCCAGCGGGACTCCGTTCTCCGCGAGACAGGCGGCGATATGGGCATGATGATGCTGCGTCTCGATAATCCTGCCGCCGTCGGCAACCCGGCGCCGCCCCAGTTTGGAGGAGAGATAATCGGGATGCAGATCGACCGCCAGCGCGGCCGGTTTCAAATCATAGAGCTCCAGGTAAAGTGCCAGGGTCTTGCGAAAAGCTTCATAGGCGCGCGCATTCTCCAGATCTCCCAAATGCTGCGACAAGACCGCATGTCCGTCGCGGAGCAGGCAAAAAGTGCTCTTCAATTCTCCGCCGAAAGCCAGCACCGCCGGCGATTTCTCAAAGCCGGGGGGCAACGGCAGCGGGGCAGGCGCATAGCCGCGGGCGCGGCGCAACAGGCGCGGCACCCCGCCGACCACCTGCGCAACCGAGTCATCCAACCGATTGACAATGTCCCGATCATGGAACAGAAAATAGTCGGCGATCCCGCCCAGCGCAGCTCGCGCCTCCCGGTTGCCGACACACTGCGGTTCCTGCGAGCGATTGCCGCTGGTCAACACGATGGGATCGGGCAGACTCGCCAACAGCAGATGATGCAGCGGGGTATAGGGCAGCATGAAACCGTAGCTGCGCTGCCCTGGCGCCACCGCCTCCGCCAAGCGCCCGGGACCGCGGGCCGGCATCAAAACGACGGGGGCGGCGGCACTTGCCAACAGCGCGCACTCGAGCCGGCCAGGATCGCAGTAGCGCCGAATCGTCCCGATATCGCGGGCCATCAGCGCGAAAGGCTTTTCGTAGCGGTGCTTGCGGGCCCGCAACCGGGACACGGCCCGCTCGCTGGCGGCGTCGCAGGCGAGGTGAAAGCCCCCCAGGCCCTTGACAGCGACGATCGCGCCCTGACGCAAAAGATGCGCAGCCTGCTCCGCCGCGTCCCGTCCGGGCGATGCGGCAGCGGGTTCCAGGGTCAAGGCCGGACCGCAACCCGCACAAGCGTTTGGCTGGGCGTGGTAGCGCCGGTCCGCCGGATCGCGGTACTCCCGCGTGCAGTCGGGGCACATGGGGAAATCTTTCATGCTGGTATTGGCGCGGTCGTAGGGAATGGCCGAAACGATGCTGAAACGCGGCCCGCAGTGCGTGCAGTTAACGAAGGGATAGCGATACCGCCGGTCCCCGGATGCGTCCAGCTCCGCCCGGCAGGCGCTACAAGTAGCCGCATCCGGGCTAACCGCGGTACGGGCCCGCCCGGGGCGGCTCGCAACAATGCGAAACCCCTCTACGGCCGGCATGGCGCCGGGCTGCCGCTGCACCGAGTCTATGCGCGCCAGCGGCGGCGCTTCCGCCCGCAAGCGTTCGAGAAAGGCGTCCACTGCCCGCGAAGCGGCCTGCACACGGATCAAAACCCCCTCGCCGTCATTGCAGACCTCCCCACTGAGGCCCAGGGCGCTGGCCACCTGGTACACCATCGGGCGGAATCCCACCCCCTGGACGATGCCCCGAATGCGAATCTCCTCACCGCCGCCGGGAGCGCCGAAGGAAGGCTTATCCGCCATGGGCCCGCCGGAACAACCGCGCGACGGCAGACCGCTTGGTATCGGCCGTCTCCCTGCCACCGGTACGAAACGCTGGATTCAACTTGTAGATTCGACTCTTTTTGACGACGAGCAGAAAACCGCGGCAACGCTGCCGCCCCCTCAATGCGACCGGAAGGAGACGCG
>JAPPQA010000161.1 GCA_028817255.1 Gammaproteobacteria bacterium
CGACTTCGGGCTGGCGCCCTCGTCTTGCCGACTCCCCCTCAAGGGGGGAGTGATAGGTATGAGCCGCTTTTCTTCCCTTCGATCGCGTAACGGCTGCCGCGCCCCTGGCGGGGCGATTTCGGCGGCGGCGCGGGGATTGCTAGAATAGCGGGCCGACGGCGGCAGCAGGGGAGAAACGATATGCGGGACGGGAAATATTCGCGGGTGGTGCTGGCCTACTCCGGGGGGCTGGATACCTCGGTCATCCTGCGCTGGCTGCAAGAAACCTACGGCTGCGAGGTGATCACCTATACGGCGGATCTGGGGCAGGGGGAGGAATTGGAGGCGGCGCGGGCCAAGGCGCAGGCGCTGGGCATCCGCCAGATCCACGTCGAAGACCTGTGCGAGGAATTCGTGCGCGAGTACGTGTTCCCCATGCTGCGCGCCAATGCCGTTTACGAAGGCGAGTACCTGCTGGGCACGGCGATCGCCCGGCCGTTGATCGCCAAGCGGCTGGTGGAGGTGGCGCGGGAGACGGGCGCGGACGCGATCGCCCACGGCGCCACCGGCAAGGGCAACGACCAGGTGCGCTTCGAGCTGGGCATCCGGGCGCTGGCCGGCCCGGATATGCGCATCGTCGCACCCTGGCGGGAATGGGATTTGCATTCGCGAGGCGATCTGCTGCGCTATGCGGAGCAACACGGGATCCCCGTAGAAGACAAGAAAGGGGATGCGCCGCCCTACTCCATGGACGCCAACCTGCTGCACGTTTCCTACGAGGGGGGGGAATTGGAAGACCCGTGGGCGCCGCCGCCGGAGACGATGTGGCGGCGCACGGCGGCGCCGGAGCGCGCCCCGGACGCGCCTGCCGAATTGGAATTGAGCTTTCACAAGGGCGACGCGGTGGCGGCGAATGGCAAGCCCATGCGGCCCGCGGAGCTGTTGCGGGAGTTGAACCGCCTGGGGGGGGAGCACGGCATCGGGCGCGCCGATATCGTGGAGAACCGGTACGCGGGAATGAAGTCGCGGGGCTGCTACGAAACTCCCGGGGGCGCCATCCTGCTCAAGGCGCACCGCGCCATCGAGTCCGTCGCCCTGGACCGCGAGTTGGCGCACCTGAAGGACGGGCTGATGCCGCGCTATGCGGAGATGATCTACAACGGCTATTGGTGGAGCCCGGAACGGATGGCGCTGCAGCAGCTCATTGACGAGTCGCAGGGGGACGTCAGCGGCGAGGTCCGGCTGGCGCTGTATAAGGGCGGCGTAACCGTAAGCGGGCGCAAGGCGGAAGGCGGCGGCTTGTACGACCCCGGCCTGGCCACCTTCGAGGAAGGTTCGGGATTCGACCGGCAGGACGCAGCCGGATTTATCCGTCTGAACGGCCTGCGGCTGCGTCTGAGCGAGCGGCTGCGGCGGCGCTTCCGCGGACCAGGACCTCGATAGTGGTGGCCTGCGCGAACAAGGTGAACAGCACGACGCCGTAGGCCATGGACTGGATCGTGTACCAGTAGTCCAGGCTAAGCGGCAGGGACAGGGCGAGCGCCAGGGTCACGACTCCGCGGACGCCGCCCCAGCAGAGCAGCGCCTGTTGCCGCGGCGGGAAGACGGGGCCGGCAGCGGGCAGCCTGCACAGCGGCGCCAGCAACGCGACGACGCACAGCAGCCGGGCCGCCAGCACCGCGGCAACGGCCAGCAGCATGGCCAGCCAGCGGTCGGCGAACATCTCCAGGGTGACGGTGACCCCGGCCAGAACGAAGATCAGGTTGTGGCTCAGGCGGGAGAGGAAATCCCATAATTGATCGCCGAAGCGGCGCACTTCCGCGGGCAACGTGGCTTCGCCCGGGTACCGCAACACCAAGCCGGCAACCAGCACGGCCATCACCCCGGAGGCGTGCAACAGCTCTTCGGCGGCCAGGAAAGAGGCATAGGAACAGGCCAGGGTCACGATGCCAAAGGCATAGCGGTCGTGCCAGCGGGCCAACAAGCCCCGGGCGAGCAGGCCGGCCGCCAGCCCGACGCACAGACCGCCGCCGCAGGCCAGCAGAAAGCTGCGCAGGATGAAACCGCCGGCGGCCAGGTTGTCCAAATCGTCCATGGCGGTAGCCGCAAGGATGAGAACGCCGAACAAGAGAATCGAGCTTACGTCGTTGAACAGACTCTCGCTTTCCAGGATGTTGCGCAGCCGCCTCGGGATGCCCGCGGCGGCGGGCAGGGATAAGACGGCCGCGGGATCGGTGGCGGCCAGCAGGGCGCCGGCGATCAGGGCCGCCAGCCAGGGGAATCCGCCCGGCGAACCGACCCCGTAGTAGAGGACGGCGGCAATGATCGCCACCGACAACAGCGCCAGCGGCAGGGACAGCAGCAGGACCGGGAACAGGTTGGCGCGCAGCATGTTCAAATCTATGCGCAGCGCGGCATGAAAGATCAGCGCCGGCAAAAACAGGTAAAAAATAGCGAAATAAAAATTTTGCCAGCGGATGCCAGTGTCTATGCCGAACCCCACCAGCAGCTCGGAGCTGAGGAAGCCCAGCAGCAGCAGGAAGACGCCGGGCGGGACGCGGAGGCGCCGGGCCAGCCTCTCCAGCGGCACGGCAAGCAGCAACAGCGCCAGGAAATACAGGATGGCGGGCACGGACAACATGGCTGGCGCTATGCCTCCTCCCGCCGACCGGCACAGCCGGCAAACGGACTAGGGCGCGGCGCCGCCCCGGCCCGGCCGCCGCCCTGGCCCCGGGCGCCCAGGACTCGAGCGCCTAGGACGAGTCGCGGAACTTGCGGGCAATCCAGTAGTCCGCGCTGAGGAACCTGCCGCCGCCGGCAAAGAACAGCACCAGGAGCATGATGAAATAGGTGGCGGCGAACTCGATGCCGTTGCCCAGAATGGCGAAATTGCCGTACTCGGTCAGCCATTCGTAGTCGCCGTGCTCCTGGAGGATGTCCTTGGCGCGATCCAGACGAACGCCGATCTCCTCGGAGCTGGACTGGGCAATGGCGTACCAGCCGTCTTCCCAGTGCACCGCGAAGGCGGCCACCAGCATCGTGATCATCAGCGGGATGGAAATCCAGCGGGTGGCAAAGCCGAACAGCAGCAGCACGGCGCCCACCGCCTCGGTCAGCGCGGCCAGCCAGAACATCAGCGTGGGGAAAGGCAGCCCCAGGCCCTGATCGAACCAGGCGATGACGTGCTCCGGGGAACTGAGTTTGCGGGTGCCGCCCATCCAAAAAGGAAAAAACAGGTAGATGCGAATCAGGAGCAGTCCCAGGCCGTCGGCAATTCGGCTCTGGTCCAGCAGGTCCTGCAAGCGGTTCATCGCGTTCAGAATAATAGGCATGGTCTTTTCCTCCTGTTTTCAGCGGGCCGGCAACGAAGCGCCGCTGCCGCCGCCGCTGTCAAAATACCGGTGCGTACATGTCTGTCGTTCGCTATTCGCCATTCGCCGTTCGCCCCTGCCGCCCCCGTTGCGGCAGCGGTGCGGCGGCAACCGGCGAAAGCGCTTCCGTCCTTCATGCCGGGGCCGCGCGCGACCGCCCGCCGCCGCCGTCCACGTCCGGATGCAATTCGTTCAAGGGCACGGAGAGCCCGTTGCCCACCACGACGCGGGCATGGTAGCGCCGCAAGCGGCGCGGCGCCTTGACGCCGCAGGAGTGGGCGATGATCCCAACCTCCTTGACCATATTGAGCGCATAGTGCTTCACCCGTTGGGCCTTGTCTTTCGGCACCAGACCGCGCTGCAGATTCACGTCATGCGTGGTGATCCCCGTCGGGCATGTGTTCTTGTTGCATTGCAGGGCCTGGATGCAACCGAGCGCGAACATGAAGCCGCGGGCGGTGGTGACGAAATCCGCCCCGAGGCACAGCGCCCAGGCGACATCGCCCGGATTGACCAGCTTGCCCGAGGCCACCACCCGAATCCGTTCGCGCAGGCCGTATTCATGCAGCTTGTCCACCAGCATGGGCAGGCTCTCGCGCAGGGGCAACCCCATTTCGTCAATCAGGGGCAGCGGCGCGGCGCCCGTGCCGCCGTCGGCGCCGTCCACGGTGATGAAATCCGGCGCCGCGTCTTCCCCGCGGTCACGGATCTCCTGGAACAGGGAATCCAGCCACCCGTAAGCCCCCAGCACGGTCTTAAAACCCACGGGCTTGCCCGTCACCTCGCGAATATGCGCGATCATTTTCAGGAGCTCGTCGTTGCTCTCGATATCCGTATGCCGGTTGGGGCTGATCGAGTTCTGGCCCGGGCTGATGCCGCGGACCCGGGCGATCTCGTCCGTCACCTTGCCGCCCGGCAGGATGCCCCCCTTGCCCGGTTTGGCGCCCTGGCTGAGCTTGATCTCGAACATCTTCACCTGTTCGTGGCCGGCGACCTCGCGCAGTTTGTCGTCGTTCAGGTTTCCTTGCAGGTCGCGCACGCCGTACTTGGCCGTGCCGATCTGGAAGACCAGATCGGCGCCCCCTTGCAGATGGTAGGGCGAAAGCCCGCCTTCGCCCGTGTTCATCCAACAGCCCGCCATGCGCGCGCCCTGGGAAAGGGCCAACACGGCAGGCTTGGAGATCGCTCCGTAACTCATCCCGGAGATGTTGACCAGCGAACTGGTGACGTACGGCTGCCGGCAATGCGGGCCGATCTCGATAATTTTGGGCGCCACCCCGTCCTGGCCCAACGTCGGGTAGGGGCAATTGACGAACAGCACGGTGCCCGGCGGCCGCAAGTCACGGGTGGAACCGAAGGCGACGGTGTTGTCCAGGTTCTTGGCGGCCCGGTAAATCCAGGAGCGCTGCGCCCGGTTGAAGGGCAATTCCTCGCGGTCCATGGCAAAGAAGTATTGCCGGAAGAATTCCCCCAGGTGCTCGAATAAATAACGAAAATGCCCGATGACGGGATAGTTGCGGCGGATCGCCTGCTGGGTCTGGCTGATATCGAGGATATAGACCACGACGATCGCCAGAAAGACGATGCCGACCGCCATGATGAACAGCGCGGCCATGAATTCCATGGCCCCGAACAGGAAAGACTGTACCGTCATCTCACAGCACCTCGCCTTGCCGGGGAACCGCTGCCATTCTGGCAGCTACCACTCCGGCGAACGAAATACTAGCATTTTCTCCACCTGCATGTCCCGCATGGTATGGGGGATGCCGCCTACGCCCAGCCCCGATTGCCGCAACCCGGCGAAGGGCATCCAGTCCACGCGAAACGCAGTGTGATCGTTGATCATCACGGCCGAGGCATCCAGCCGTTTCGCCGCCCGCAGGGCGCGGTCCAGGTCGCGGGTGAAGACCGCCGCCTGGAAGGCGTAGGGCAAAGAGTTGGCGCGAACCAGGGCCTCGTCCATGTCCCGGTAGCGATAGACGCAGATCACCGGGCCGAAGATCTCCTGGCAACTGACACGCGCCTCGGGCGGCGGGTCGGCGATCACGGTGCAGGCATAGCAGGAATCCGAAATGCGCCGGCCGCCGCCGAGTACGCGCCCTCCCTGCGCGGCCGCTTCCTCCACCCACTCGGCGACGCGCGCCGCCTCCGGGTGGCGGATCAAGGGGCCCACGTCCGTGTCCTCGCGGGTCGGGTCGCCGATGCGCTGCTGCCCGGCCAGTTCCGCCAGGCCCTCGGCCAGCCGGTCGGCGACCTTTTCGTGGGCGAATACCCGCTGCACCGAGACGCATACCTGGCCGGCGTGGTAGAAGCCGCCTTTCGCCAGCAACGGCAGCAGCGCCTCGAGGTCCGCATCCTCGGCTACGACGACCGGCGCGGCGCCGCCGTGCTCCAGGGCGCAACGGGCGCCCGGCGCCAGCTGGGAGCGCAGCATCCAACCTACCCGGGCGCTGCCGATGAAACTGAAAAACCCGACCCGGGAGTCGGACGCCAGGCGGGTCGCCACCGCAACCTCGTTTACCGTCAGGGCCTGGCACCATTCCTCGGGGAGCCCGGCCTCGCGCAACAGGCCGACGAAACGGAAGCAGGACAGGGGGGTGTCTTCGGACGGCTTGACGATGCAGGGGCAACCGGTTGCCACCGCCGGCGCCACCTGGTGAACGATCAAGTTCAGGGGATGGTTGAAGGCGCTGATCGCCACTACGACGCCGATGGGTTCGTGCACGGTCACCGCCAGGCGCCCCGCGGAGGCGGGGTTCAGGCGCATGGGGATTTCCTTGCCGGCATGGGTGCGCAGGGTTTCCACGCACTCGCGCACTCCGTCAATCGCCCGCGCTACCTCCACCTGCGAATCCGCCAGGGGCTTGCCGCCTTCGCGGGCTGCCTCTACGGCCAGTTCCGCGCTCTGCCGGCGCATGAGTTCGGCCGTGCGCTCCAGGATCTCGAGCCGCCGCCAGGGCGGCAACCAGGCGTCCCGATCGCGGGCGAGCCCGTATGCGACCTCGAGGGCGCGATCCGCCGCCGGCCCGTCGGCCGTAGCGACCGTGGCGATCGGCTGTCCGTCGTAGGGCGCGCTTACCTCCAGCCGCCCCCCGGTGTCCTCAGTGCCGGCAACCAGCAGTGGAAAATGGGCGCCGGATGCGGCGGCCGCCGCTTTCATATCAGGCACACCAGTTCGCCCAGCTTCTCGGTCAACTTCATGTTCTCGCGGTAATCCACCGGGCAGTCCACCACGGTCACGGTGTCCTCCGCCAGGGCCTGCCGCAATGCCGGCAGCAGTTCTTCCGCCGCCGTCACCCGGTACCCCTGGGCGCCGAAACTCCGGGCATACTGAATGAAATCAGGGTTGTTGAAGGAAATGTTGGAGGGGCGGCCGAAGCGGCGCAACTGGTGCCACTTGATCAATCCGTATTCCGAATCCGACCAGATCAGAATCACGAAGGGAATTTTATGGCGCAGCGCAGTCTCGATCTCCTGGGAGTTCATCAGAAAGCCGGCATCCCCGGTAACGGCGACCACCCGCCGCTCGGGAAATGCCTGCTTGGCGGCAAAGGCGCCGGGCACCGCGATCCCCATGGAAGCGAAGCCGTTGGATATAATGCAGGTATTCGGCCGTTCCGCCTGGTACATGCGCGCCATCCACATCTTGTGGGCGCCGACATCGCTAATCACGATATCCTCGGGGGCCAGCGCCTGCCGCAAGTCCCACATGATCTTCTGCGGCTTTACGGGGAACCCGCTATCCTCCGCGCAACGGTTGTTCTCCTCGACAATGGTCTCGCGCAGGCCGGAAGCCAGGCACTCCTGCCGCGGGCTTCCCAGTTCCGCGAGCGCGCGCAACGACGCCCCGATATCCCCGACCAACCCGGTCTCGACGATATAGTGCTCGTCCACCTCGGCGGGCATGGAATCTATATGGACGATCTTGCAGGACTTGTCCTTGTTCCACAGGTGGGGATGGTACTCGACGATATCGTAGCCTACGCAGATCACGATATCCGCCCGATTGAAGCCGCAGGATACGTAGTCGCTGGCCTGCAAGCCGACGGCGCCCAGGGACAAGTCATGGGAAAAGGGCAGCGCGCCCTTGGCCATGAAGGTGGTCGCCACGGGGATGTTCAGCTTTTCCGCGAATGACACCAAGTCGGCGGCCGCCTTCGCCCGCACCACGCCGTTGCCGGCCATTACGATCGGGAACCGGGCGTCGGCGATCAACGCGGCGGCCTGCTTTATCTTGGACTCCGGCGGGGCGGGAGGCAGGGCCCGCTGAACCTTGAGCGGCTCGCCGCCGTTCGCCTCATCCCCGGCAATGTTTTCCGGAAAGTCTATAAAGCTGCAACCGGGCTTCTCCGCCTCCGCCACCTTGAAGGATTTACGCACTATCTCGGGAATGATCCGGCCGGCGCGCACCTGAGTGCTGTATTTGGTAATCGGCTGGAACAAGCCGACCAGATCGAGGATCTGGTGGCTTTCCTTGTGCAGGCGGGTCGTCGCCCCCTGCCCGGCAATCGCGACCACCGGCGCCCGGTCCATGTTGGCGTCCGCGACGCCGGTCACCAGGTTGGTGGCGCCCGGCCCCAGAGTCGCCAGGCAGACGCCGGCCTTGCCGGTCAACCTGCCATAGACATCCGCCATGAAGGCGGCGCCCTGCTCGTGGCGGGTGGTAACGAAGCGCACGCTGCTGCCCAACAGCGCATCCATCACGTCCACATTCTCCTCGCCCGGGATCCCGAAAATGCATTCCACCTCCTCGTTTTCCAGGCAACGCACAAACAATTCGGCTCCTTTCATTTTCCCTCCCTCCTGTTCCGCTCCCTCTATCCGTTCCTGCCGGCAACCGAAGGCGCCCGTTCCCGATACCCGTCTGCCGTTCCCAGCACGACGTCCCGGTCCCGCAGGCTTTGCAAAAGTTCCCGCCCGAACCGCAACAGCTGCCCGGAATCGCCCCCCTTGCCCAGTTCGGCTGCGATCGTCTTCAGCAGCTCCCGGCCCGTAGCGCCCGGGCGCTCCCGCAACAGGTCCAGCAGCCGGGCCGAGGCAATGCTCAACTCCAGAAAGCGGACGCGGTCGTCCCGGTCCCGGCAGACCACCAGGCAAAGCGGTACCGCAAGGGGCTCCCGCGGCAGAAAGTCGGGGCGAATCCGGTGCACCGGGTAACGGTAACTGAGCAGCCGCGCCAGGGGATTCAATACCGGCGCGCCTGCGACCAGGTCGCCGTCCGAATCCACCCCGGCCAGGGAAATCTCGCGCGGGTCGAACGATGCCTCCTGCTCCACCCACTCGTAGTGGGCAAGTTCCTGCAGGTACGGAGGATCCTCAGGCGCCCGTTCCCGGGCCGTCTGCAGGTACTGCAAAAATTCCCGCGACAACATCGGGTACAGGGGGGTGCGGGAGGCATGGTCGCGGAAATACCCCCGGACCAGGGAATGCCAGTATTCGTCCGAACTGATTTTTCGCAATACCGGAAAGCCGCCCGCCAACAACCCCTCCACGTTGCGGTACAAGAGGTCGCGGTAGATCTGCATGCGGCGGTCTTCTACATCGGACGGCGCCGGACAACTGTGATCGCGTATATGGCGGGTAAAGCGCCGCTGGACCTCGGCGAAGGTTTCCTGTTCAGGCCCGGATGGACTGCGAACCGCCATGTTCGACACTGTGCTTGCGCTGAAGCCCCTCTACGACGGCAACTTCCCGGACCAACTCCCCAAGCGGCGGAATATTGAAGTCCCGCTCGACCAGGGTCGGGAACACGCCGAAATGACGATAACTTGCATCGAGCAGCCGCCACACGGGGTCGCTTACCCCGGCGCCGTGCGTATCCACCCGCACCCCGTCGCTCTCCCGGTAGTGGCCCGCCACATGGGCATAGGCGATACGTTCTCCCGGCAGAGAGCGGAGAAAATCTTCGGCATCGTAACCATGGTTGCGGCTGTTAACGCAAATATTGTTGACATCGAGCAGCATCAGGCAATCGGCTTCCTCAATGACCGCCCGAATGAAATCAATCTCCTCCATACGCTTTCCCGGCGCGGCATAGTACGAGACGTTTTCGATCGCGATCCGCCGCTCCAGAAGATCCTGCACCTGGCGGATGCGCCCGGCCACATGGCGCACGGCTTCGCAGGTAAAGGGTATGGGCATCAAATCGTACAGGTAGCCGCGCTCGTCCGCACAGTAACTCAGGTGCTCGCTGTAGCAACGGATGCGGTGCTCGTCGAGAAACTTTTTGACCCGGCGTAAAAAGGGCTCGTTCAAGGGCGCCGTGCCGCCGAGATTCAGAGACAGGCCGTGACAAACGAAGGGATACCGCTCGGCCAGAGAACGGAACCACCGTCCGAAGCGGCCCCCGACATCAATCCAGTTCTCGGGAGCGACCTCGAAAAAAGAAATGGGCGACGGGACCGGGGCGGAGAGCGAGCCCCGAAAGGCCCGCCTCAACCCCAGTCCCGCACCGGTTACGGGATAGTCAGCCACCGAAAGCGGCAGTCGCAAGGGACTCACCGCACGGAGACTTTAGTGCCCGCACTTGCCCTCGCCGCATTTGCCCTCGGCGTCCTTGGACTTGGCTTCCTTGCCCTCGCCGCACTTGCCTTCGCCGCACTTGCCCTCGGCTTCCTTGCCCTCGCCGCACTTGCCTTCGCCGCA
>JAPPQA010000162.1 GCA_028817255.1 Gammaproteobacteria bacterium
TGAAGGAGCGCGAAGCGCGCGCTTTATACGCTGGATTCCCGCCTGCGCGGGAATGGCGGATATTTGCCGTGCCAGTGGGTAGTTTTTCGCGCGGTTCTGGATTTTCGGAGTTTTTGCACAGACTGTTGCGCGGGAATGGCGGGGTAAAGGGCGGGAATGGCGGGATGGGAATCTTTTCCCCCCGATTGCGTAACGGCTTGCAGGCCGCAAACGCGGGTTTGACTTTCGCGGTAGCCGCGGCTATAGTCATCTACCAAAGCGCCGATTTGATATTCAGCTTGCGGGCGCTCCAGTAAATACTGCTAAAGCGAGTCGGATCCGGCTCGGTCAGAGCATACGAGGCGGATTTTCCCCGCTTTGCATTCCCGCCGCTCCGTTTGAGCGGGTCTGGCTCTCTGGTTGCCCGCGCTGTGGGAAAAGGAGGGCGTCGGACATGTTGAAAAAAGAACCCGGGCAGTACGCGTTTCGTACGCGCGCGGTCCATGGCGGCCAGCGCCGTACCGCCGAAGGGGAGCAGAGCGAAGCGCTGTTCCTGACTTCAAGTTTCGCGTTTCTGTCGGCGCAGCAGGCGGCCGACCGCTTCAGCGGGCGGGAAGCCGGCAACGTCTATTCGCGTTTTACCAATCCCACGGTGCGCGCCTTCGAGCAGCGGTTGGCGGCTATGGAGGGAGGCGAACGGTGCATTGCCACTTCTTCCGGCATGGGCGCTATCCTGAGCACCTGCCTGAGCCTGCTCAAGAGCGGCGATCGCATAGTCGCCTCGCGCAGCATCTTCGGCACTACCGTCATGCTGTTCAAGAATTTGCTGCCGCGCCTGGGGATTGCAGTGGACTTCGTGCCGCTGACCGATTACCGAGCCTGGGAGGAGGCGGTACGGCCCGCTACCCGGATGTTGTTTTTAGAGACTCCCTCCAATCCTTTGACCGAGGTCGCCGACATCGCCAGGCTGGCCGGGATCGCCCGCGACCGCGGCTGCCTGCTGGTCGTGGATAATTGTTTCTGCACGCCCGTTTTGCAGCAGCCCTTCGCGCACGGCGCGGACTTGGTGATCCATTCCGCCACCAAGTACCTTGATGGGCAGGGCCGTTGCGTGGGCGGTGCGGTGGTGGGCAGCGAGGAATTGTTGGGCGAGGATGTATTCGGGTTTCTGCGCACGGCAGGGCCCAGCATGAGCCCGTTCAATGCCTGGGTGTTCCTCAAGGGGCTGGAAACCCTGTCTGTGCGGATGCAGGCGCACTGCGACAATGCCCTGGAGATCGCGCGCTGGCTGGAGGCGCAGCCGGGGGTCGAACGGGTGTATTACCCCGGCTTGCCCGGGCATCCGCAGCATCGGCTGGCCAGCCGGCAACAGGAGGGCGGCGGCGGGATCGTCAGCTTCGAGGTGGCGGGCGGCAGGGAGCAGGCCTGGCGGGTTATAGACGGCGTGGAACTGTTCTCGATTACGGCCAATTTGGGCGACGCCAAAAGCACGATCACCCATCCCGCCACTACCACGCATTGGCGGCTTGCCGCGGAGGAGAAGGAGGCCGCGGGGATCCGCGAGACGTTGATCCGCCTGTCCGTGGGTCTCGAAGACCCGGCAGACTTGAGGGCGGACTTGGCCCGGGTCTTGTCTTGAGTGCCTGCGCGAGGGCTGGGTCCGCGCCGTCCCGCGCCTAACGCGGCTCCGGCTCGGCCTTTGCCTCGTTGTCCGCGGGCGGCAGGGGGGCCTCCGGCCGCGGCCGCGGCGGCGCGGCGCTGGGGAGGCTTTTGCCGGGCTGGATCTTCTGCGTATCCGACAGGGATTCCTCTCGCTCCAGTTCCGCCTGTACCGTCTTGCGCACGTTGCGGAAGGAGCGTTGCAGACGGCCGTACCAGCGCCCCGTTTCCATGGCCAGGGACATCCATTTCTCCGGCCCCATAACCAGCAGGCTCAGCAGGCCGATCACCACCATCTCCCAGAAGCCGATGTCCATATTTAACCGTGTCCTGGCCGCCGCGGCGGTTGCATAAGGGCGTAATATCCCTGGTAGTGCAGCAGCGGCGGCCGCTCCGGGTTGGCCAGGAAGGACTGCACCCGGCCTATGAAAATCACATGGTCCCCGCCCTCATAGGTATCGTGGATGCGGCACTCGAACACCGCGAGGGCGTTGGGGAAGTAAGGGCAGCCGTTGCCCCGGACACGGGCGTATTCCACGTTCCGCCACTTGTCCTTTCCGGAGTTTGCGAAGCGCGCCGACAGTTCTTGCTGCTCGGCGGTCAGCACGTTGACCGCGAACGAATTCGCCGATAGAAATGCCGGCAGGCTGTATGTTTCCTTGCGCGCGCCGAACAGCACCAACGGGGGCGCCAGGGACACCGAGTTAAAAGAGCTCGCGGTTATGCCCAGCGGCTCCTCCCGGGGGCCGAGGGTGGTCACGATCGTTACCCCGGTGGCAAAGCAGCCCAGGGCCCGGCGGAGTTCCTCCGTCTCGAATGGGGGAGAAGACGGCAGTCCTGCCGGATCGCTGGCTTCTGTTTCCATAAATTTTTGCTCGGTTTCGGCCCCGGGCGCCTCCCGTGCCGGTCTTCGCATTGGTCCTGCGCGCGCTCCGCGGGGACTGTCCGAACGGCCCGTGCCGCGCGGGCATTCCCCGGCGCGCCCGTACCGCGGACGCCTGCGATTCACTCTACCACGGAGCACCGGGGAGGTCATCCGGCGGTCCGTTCATGGGCGTTCGTGGCGGGCGGCGGGCGGACATGGCATATCGGGCGCCTTATGATTCCGGTACCGCGTTGTGGTAAGATCTGCCCATGACTCAAGCAGATACGGAAGTTTTCCGTACCTTAGGAGCCGAGAGCGTTGCGGGGAAGGGAACGGGCGCCGCCGCGGATGTGGCGACAAAGGCGGATTTGGCTGCCCTGGAGTCCCGGTTGATCCGGTGGATGGTCGGCCTTTTCTGCGTTGCCGGAATCGCGGCCGCGGCCGCCTGCATGATTCTGTAGCGCTGCCTGGGCGAGGCTTTGGGGCCGTCCGGGCGACGGCAATGCTGCCGAATCCCCTTTGCGGGGGGGCTTGCGGGCTCCCCTTCTCTTTGCGGCTCGCTACGTGCCCTGTTGCGCCGGGGCTTGGCAACCCCCCGCTTTTTTTTGTTGACAGGCAGGATAGGGCGGGGCTATTATTCCGTGGCTTTCCTGGAGGAAAGTCACGTGTGGGGAACCAGGAAAGTGGGCCGGCCCTGCCGTTTCAGCGTTCTGGGCCTGCGCGCCAGGGCAGGAGGTTACGGGTTTCCCGGCCCCCGCTCAGGATGCGGCACTGAAAGCGACAAAGAGGAGAAAGGAGGTGGGCGCGCTTGTCGCGTGCCCGGAAGGTTTCCCGGCAATCTAATGGCAAGTGCTATGGCGAGTGCGAGATGGTAACGATCAATCAATTGGTCAGGCAGCCGCGAAGGCGGCAGCGCAAGAAGTCCAATGTGCCTTCGTTGCATGCCTGCCCGCAGAAAAGAGGGGTCTGTACGCGGGTCTATACGACCAAGCCAAAGAAACCGAACTCCGCCCTGCGGAAGGTGGCCAGGGTGCGGTTGACGAATGGCCACGAGGTGACCAGTTATATCGGGGGGGAAGGGCACAACCTGCAGGAGCACTCCGTGATCTTGATCCGCGGCGGCCGGGTCAAGGACCTGCCGGGCGTGCGTTACCACACCGTCCGGGGCACCCTGGATGCCTCCGGCGTCGGCGACCGGCGCCAGGGGCGGTCCAAGTACGGCGTCAAGAAGCCCAAGGCATAGGCCGGAGTTTCCGTCATGTCCAGAAGGAGAGTGGCCAGCAAGCGGGAGGTTGCCGCGGAACTCAAGTACGGAGACCGGGTTCTCGCCAGGTTCATCAATATCGTTATGAGGAGCGGGAAGAAATCCGTGGCCGAGAAGATTGTTTACAGCGCGCTCGAGCGGGTGCGGTCTCAGGGCGAGGGCGGTCCCCTGCAGGTGTTCCACAAAGCGGTGGAGAACGTGCGCCCGATGGTGGAGGTCAAATCCAGGCGGGTCGGGGGGGCGACGTACCAGATCCCCATTGAGATTCGCGCCGACCGCAGCACTGCCCTCGCTATGCGCTGGCTGGTACAGGCGGCCAAGCGCCGGCGCGAGGGGGCCGGCATGGGCAGGAGGCTGGCCCGGGAACTGGAGGAGGCCGCCGAACAGCGCGGCATGGCCTTTAAGAAGCGTGAGGATACGCATCGGATGGCGGAGGCGAACAAGGCCTTCACGCACTACCGCTGGTAACGATCCGATTACGGGAACCTGGCAAACCATGCCCCGCACCACACCGATAGAACGGTACCGGAATATCGGCATCATGGCTCATATTGATGCCGGCAAGACCACGACTACCGAGCGCGTCCTTTATTACACGGGTGTCTCCCACAAGATGGGGGAGGTGCATGACGGCGCGGCCGTCATGGATTGGATGGAACAGGAGCAGGAGCGGGGCATTACTATTACCGCCGCCGCCACCACCTGTTTCTGGCGGGGGATGGCCGATCAACACCCGGAATACCGCATCAACATCATTGATACCCCGGGGCATGTGGATTTCACGATCGAGGTGGAACGCTCCCTGCGCGTGCTGGACGGCGCCTGCGCGGTTTTTTGCGCCGTGGGCGGTGTCGAGCCGCAGTCGGAGACCGTTTGGCGGCAGGCGAATCGGTACCAGGTGCCCCGGCTGGCCTTCGTCAACAAGATGGACCGTTCCGGAGCGGATTTCCTGCGCGTGGTGAACCAGATGCGCGAGCGCCTGGGGGCCACGCCCGTTCCCGTCCAGATGCCCCTGGGGCGTGAGGAGAATTTTCAGGGCGTCGCAGATCTAATTGCCATGAAGGCAGTGTATTGGGACAGCGATACCCTGGGCGCACGCTTCGCGATGCGCGATATTCCCGAAGGGATGCTGGAGCAGTGCCGGGAGTGGCGGGAGCGGATGGTGGAAGCGGCTGCCGAGGCCTCCGAGGCCTTGATGGAGGAGTATCTTGAGAAGGGCGACCTGGCCCCGGAGCAAATCCGCAAGGGTTTGCGTCTGCGTACGCTGGCTAATGAGATCGTCCCTGTTTTGTGCGGCTCGGCGTTCAAGAATCGCGGGGTCCAGTCTTTGTTGGATGCGGTGATAGACTACCTCCCTTCTCCCCTGGACGTGCCCCCGATCAAGGGGGTCTCCGACGACGCCGGCGAGGTTGAGAGCGCGCGCCGTCCTTCCGACGAGGACCCGTACGCGTCGCTGGCGTTCAAAGTCGCATCGGACCCATTCGTGGGCACCCTGACGTTTTTCCGGGTGTATTCCGGCGTCTTGAAGTCCGGGGATACGATTTATAACTCGACCCGCAGCAAGAAGGAACGCATTGGCCGCATATTGCAGATGCACGCGAACAGCCGGGAGGAGATCAAGGAGGTCAGGGCGGGCGATATCGCAGCGGCGGTCGGGCTGAAGGAAGTTTCCACCGGCGACACCTTATGCGACGTGGAGCGCATGATCGTTCTCGAACGCATGGAATTTCCCGACCCGGTGATCTCCGTGGCGGTGGAGCCGAAGAGCAAGGCCGACCAGGAAAAGATGGGGCTTTCTCTCGGCAAACTGATGAAAGAGGACCCTTCCTTTAAGGTGCATACCGATCCGGAATCCGGGCAGACCATTATCTCCGGCATGGGCGAGTTGCACCTGGAGATCATCGTGGATCGCCTGCGCCGGGAATTTCGGGTGGAGGCCAATGTGGGCAAGCCGCAGGTCGCTTACCGGGAGACTGTGCGCAAGCCGGTGGAGCGCGCCGAAGGAAAGTACATCAAGCAGACGGGGGGGCGCGGCCAGTACGGGCACGTGGCGATCAAAATTGTGCCCCGGGAGTCTGGCAGCGGCTACGAATTTGTGAACAAGATTACGGGTGGGGCGATCCCGCGCGAGTACATCGCGGCGGTTGACAAGGGAATCCGCGAGCAGATGAACAACGGCATCGTATTCGGATACCCGGTCGTGGACGTGCAGGTGACCTTGTTCGACGGTTCCTACCACGAGGTTGATTCCAGCGAGGTTGCCTTTAAGATTGCGGGTTCGCTGGCGTTCAAGGAAGGCGGGAGCAAGGCGTCCCCGGTGCTGCTCGAACCGGTAATGAAGGTGGAAGTGGTGACTCCGGAGGAGTACCTGGGGACGGTCAACGGCGACCTCAATCGCCGCCGGGGGCTGCTCCTGGGCACGGAGGATTCGCCCGCCGGCAAGATCATCCGGGCCGAGGTGCCGCTGGCGGAGATGTTCGGTTACGCCACCGATCTCCGGTCCAGCACTCAGGGGAGGGCGACCTACATCATGGAATTTGCGAAGTACGGCCAGGTTCCGGCCAACATTGCGGAGAGCGTCCGGGCCGGCGCGGTTTAGGAGGGGAAGGATGTCGAAGGCGAAATTCGATCGCAACAAGGCGCATGTGAACGTGGGC